>JBAVKQ010000060.1:0-7829 GCA_049688395.1 Candidatus Nanopelagicales bacterium | reverse complement strand
GCGGCGTTGATCGTGTCCGCGACCACCTTCGCGTCCGTGGCACCGAGCAGGGTCTCGCGGAACTCCGCCTTCATCAGGGCGCGCGAGAGGCTGGCCAGCAGGGTGAGGTGCTCGTCACCCCCGCCCTCGGGCACGGCGATCAGGAACACGAGCTTCGCAGGCCCGTCGGGCGCGCCCCAGTCGATGCCGGTGCTCGAACGGCCGAAGACCACGGTGGCCTGGCTGACCCCGGCGGACCGGGCGTGCGGGATGCCGATGCCTCCGTCGATCCCGGTGGGCATCAGTTCCTCGCGCGCCGCGACATCGGCGCGCAGCGTGGCCGGGTCGGTGGCCCGACCGGCGGTGGCGGCCACCGCGACCAGGCGATCGATCGCCTGGTCCTTCGTGGTGGCGAACTCATCGAGGGTCAGCTCGACGAGGTCGGTGGTGTTGACGTGCATGTCATGACCTCCATCTGGGGTGACGCTGGGGGGTGGTGCGGGGGTGGTTGAGGGGGTTGGTGCGGGGGGCGCCGGAGCCGCCGGCGCTGCGGTCAGGCGGGGGCGGCGGCGAGGTCCATGACCTCCACGGCGTCGGAGTCGATCAGCTCGGCGGGTGGGACGCCCGTGCCGGGGGTCTGGACGGCCGCAGTGGCCCAGGCCACGCCCACGGCCAGCGCTTCCGGGCCGGAGCCGCCGGCGTGCAGGAAGCCCGACAGCAGGCTGTCGCCGGCCCCGACCGTGCTCAGCACGGCCACCTTCTGGCCCTTGGCCAACCAGCGACCGCTGCCGTCGACGAGCACGGCACCGTCGCCGCCGAGGCTGCAGATCACGGCCTGCGCGCCGCGGTCGCGCGCCTCGTCGCAGCCGGCCAGGACCTCGTCGAGGCTCACCAGCTCGCGGCCCAGGATCTCGCCGAGCTCCTCGGCGTTGGGCTTGATCAGGTCCGGGTGCGCCGCGATCCCGTCAGCCAGGGCCGCGCCGCTGGCGTCGAGGGCGAACCGGGCACCGGCCGCGCGGGCCGCGTCGGCCACCCGGCCCACGACAGCGGTGCTCAAACCGGCGGGCAGGCTGCCGGCCACGACGACCCAGCCGCCGGCGGTGGCCAGCTCGGTGACCGCGGCCAGCAGGTGCTCGACGTCCTCGGCGGCCAACTCGGGGCCGGGCTCGTTGAGCTTCGTGGTCGTGCCGTCCGGCTCGACCACCGTCACGTTGGCCCGGGTGGTCCCGGCGATCGGGATGGATCGGTGCGGGATGCCGGCCTCGTCGAGCAGGCTGACCAGCCCGCGGCCGATCGAGCCGCCGGCCGGCAGCACGGCCACCGAATCGGTCCCGTGTGCGGTCAGGAAACGGGTGACGTTCACCCCCTTGCCGCCGGGGTCCTCCTGCGTGGAGTCGGCCCGGATGACCTCACCGCGCTCGAGGGCCGCGATGGCCAGCGTTCGGTCGAGGCTGGGGTTGAGGGTCACTGTGACGATCATGCGAGCACCACCTGGGGTCCGGCCGCCTCGATCGGGGCGACAGCTGAATGAGCAAGGGCTGAATCGGTGACGATGACCTCGACCTGGTCGAGGTCGGCGACGTGGGCGAAGTGGTCGTGTCCGTACTTGGTGTGGTCGGCGAGCAGGACCCGACGCCGGGCCGAGGTGACGAAGGCCGACTTCACGGCTGCCTCGGTTGCGTTCGGAGTGGTCAGTCCACGTTCGAGGGAGAACCCGTTGATGCCCAGGAACGCCACGTCGACATGCACATGGTTCACGTACCCGACTGCATCGACCCCAACCGTGGCCAGCGTCCGCCCGCGCACCCGGCCACCGACCAGGTGCACCGTGAGCGCTGGGCGTGCGGCCAGCAGGGAGGCGATCGGCAGGCTGTTGGTGACCACCGTCAGGGGCCGGTCGGCAGGCAGCAGCGCAGCCAACTGGTAGGTGCTGGAGCCGGCGTCCAGCGCGATCGCGCCCTCCTGCGCGGGCAGGAACTCCAGCGCGGCCCGGGCGATGCTCGCCTTCTCGGCGGTGCGGACCGACTCTCGTTCGGCCAGGGCCGGCTCGAACCCGATCAGGTCGGTGACGATCGCCCCGCCGTGCACCCGGCGCAGCACCCCGGCGCGCTCCAGGGTGCTCAGGTCGCGGCGGATCGTCTCGGGCGTGACGTCGAAGGTCTCCGCGAGTTCCAGGACCTCGACCCGACCAGCGGTCCGCGCCCGGCCGGCGATGGCTGCCTGACGCTCTTCCGCATACATCCGTTCGCCTCCGTTTCTGTCCGTTGGTGAACAGTAGACACCCTATGTGGTCGCATGTCAACACATCCGGGCACATGCAAGCCAAGACGGCCCGCTAGGCCCCGCCTCAGCGCTCCCGATTCGCCCCCGCCCCGCAGAGAACCCATCCAGGATCGCTGAGCCAGCGGGAGGTCCATCCACGTTTGCTGGGTGTCCTGCCCCTGGAACGTGGATGGATCGCTGCGCATCGGTCCTGGGGCGGGGACGGCTACAGTCGGCCGGCCTCGTGCACCCGGCGCAGGAAGTCCTGGGTGCGCCGGTCCTGCGGGTCCCCCAACAGAGCCTGGGGGGTGCCGCGCTCCACGATCGTGCCCGCCGACAGGAAACAGACCTCGTCGGCGACCTGCTCGGCGAAGCCCATCTCGTGGGTGGCGATGACCATCGTCATGCCCTCCCCCTTGAGCTCGCGCACGGTGGTCAGGACCTCGTTGACCAGCACCGGGTCCAGCGCGGAGGTCAACTCGTCCATGAGCATCAGCCGCGGCGCAACGGCCAGCGAGCGCACGATCGCCACCCGCTGCTGCTGGCCACCGGACAGCCGGTCAGGGTACTGCGCGGACTTGTCGGCCAGGCCGAACCGCTCCAGCAGCGCCCGGCCGTGCTCCTCGGCCTGCGCCCGGGCCACTCCGTGCACCTTGCGCGGGGCAAGGGTGACGTTGTCCAGGACGGTCAGGTGCGGGAACAGGTTGAACGACTGGAACACCATCCCGATCTGGCGGCGCACGTCGTCGGGGTCGACCTCCGGGTCGGTGATGTCCCAGCCGTCGAGGCGGATCACGCCGTCGTCGACCGGGGTCAGCAGGTTGATGCAGCGCAGGAGCGTGGACTTGCCCGAGCCGCTGGCCCCGATCAGCACTGTGACCGTGTGCTCGGGCACCGCCAGGGACACCCCGCGCAGGACGTCCTCGGCGCCGAAGGACTTGTGCACATCCTGCACCGCGAGCCGCGGCCGGGTCGGGTCCGACGGGCCGGTCATCCGCCCACCTGGGCGTTCTGGCGCGCGATCGCCCGGTGCACGAACCGGTCGGTCACCCGGGTCAGCGGCACCGTGATGAGCAGGAACAGCACCGCGGCCACGACGTAGGGCGTGTAGTTGAATGTCCGCGAGGACTCGATCTGCGCGGCCCGGATCGCGTCGATCACGCCGAGCACCGAGATCAGGCCGGTGTCCTTGAGCAGGGACACGAAGTCGTTGAGCAGGGGCGGCACGACCCTTCGGATGCCCTGCGGGAGGACCACGTGGCGCAGCGCCTGGCCCGAGGTCAGGCCCAGCGAACGTGCCGCGGCCACCTGGCTGGGGTGTACCGACATGATCCCGCTGCGCAGCACCTCAGCCACGTAGGCGGCGTAGACCAGCACGATGGCCGCGGTGCCCAGGATCACCACCGACGAGGTCATCCCGGACAGGCCCAGGGCGGGCACGCCGAACCCCACGAGCAGGATGACCAGCAGGGTCGGTACGCCCCGGAACAGATCCACGTAGCCCGTGGCCAGGATGCGCAACGGTGCCAGCGCCGGCGCACTGGAGGTGCGGACCAGTGCCAGCGCCAGGCCGAGCCCGGCGATCAGCACCGAGCCGATCAGGGTCAGGCGAATGTTGAGCAGCAGGCCCGTGAACACTGCGGGCAGCACGTGGCCGGCGTAGCCGAGGTCGAAGAAGGTGCTGCGGACGACCGGCCAGCCCGGCGAGCGCACGACGATGACAACCAGCGCACCGAGCACCAGCGCCGTGGAGACGCCGGCGACGGCCGTGCGTCGACGGGACTGCCGGCGGCGCACGCCGCGCCGACGCAACTCCTCGGCGCTGGGAGTGCGTGCGCCTGCGGATCGGCTCACTCAGTGACTACTGGAGGGTGGGAGCGCCCGCGTCGGTGCCCAGCCACGTCTCCTGCAGGGTGTCCAGCGTGCCGTCCTCGCGCAACCTGTCCACGGCCTGGGTGGTGCACGCGGTCAGCGGGCTGTCGTTGGCCAGCAGGATCCCGAACTGGTCGGTCGCCGCACCCGCGGCGCCGGGCAGTTGGCCGACCAGCACGCCACCGTCGATCTCCACGCCCACCAGGTAGAACGCGGTGGGCAGGTCCACGACGATGCCGTCGATCTGACTGTTCTTCAGGGCGCTGACCGCAGCGGCGTTGTCGTTGTAGACGCGCACCTCCTTGCTGGTGGCCAGCGCCTGGGCGGACTCCAGTGAGGTGGACCCGACCGCCGCGCCGAGCTGGGCGTCGGCCAGGTCGGCCAGCGAGGTGGCCTCGGCGATCGCCGACGTCTTGTCGGCGACGATCGCCTGGTTGACGTCGTAGTAGGAGGAGGAGAAGTCCACGGCCTTCTCCCGGTCGGGTGTGATCGAGAACTGCTGCAGGTTCCAGTCGAAGTTCTTGGCCCCGGGCGCGATGGCCCCGTCGAAGGTGGTCCGCACCCACTTCACGTCGGACTTCGCGTAGCCCAGCTCGGCAGCCGCCGCGTAGGCCACCGCGGGCTCGAAGCCGGCACCTGACTCCGGGGCGTCGTCGACGGCCCACGGCTCGTAGGCAGGCTGACCGGTGGCGACCACCAACGTGCCCGGGGTCTTGGTCTGCAGGCTGGCCTTGTCGCAGGTGGCACTGGCCGACACCTCGTCGGTGGGATCGCCGGCCCCCTCCTGCGAGGTCGAGCAGGCGGTCAGGGCCAGTCCGGCCGCGGCCAGGGCCGCGAGCACGCGGGTGCGGGTCATGGGGTCCTCCGAGGGGTGGGGTCTGCGGACCCGAAGATACCCGGTGCCGGGCCGCGCCCCTGCATCGCCACGAGGCGCCTGCTCAGGCGCGCCCGGGCGGCGATCCGGGCACGGCCCCTGGGTCGGCTTCCGCTGGTGCCGGCACAGGTTCGGGACGCAGTGCGCGCACCGCGAGGACCAATGCCCAGACCAGGGCCACGATCCGGGTCGTCTGCACAGCCGTCCCGATGAATCCGCCGTCGATGATGTCGATGTAGGCGAACGGGTAGAGGGCCTGCGCGGCCAGGGCGGTGATCGCCACCGGGACGATCACCCGGCGCATCCGAGCCGACCCGGCGGCCCAGACCAGTGCCACCATCCCGACCAGCCAGACGTTGTACTGCGGGGACAGCACCCGGGAGGTGACCATCAGCCAGACGATGGCCACGAACGCGATGTCGGCCACCGGGGCATGATCCAACCGGCCCAGCGCCCGGGCCACGATCAGGGCCAGCAGGCCGACCGCGGTCAGCGGGATCAGCCATGGCGCGATCGCGTCGGCCAGCGGCACGCCGACCTCCGAGGAGCCGTACCGGAAGGCTTCGGGGATGCCGTCGCGGCCGAGGAACATGCGCGCCCAGACGAAGGGCAGCGCTGCCACGGACTCGGTCTGCAGCCCGCGCGCCTCCCCGTTGCCCAGGAAGCTGCTGCCCACGCCGGGGAAGGCCCAGGCCGCGGTCACCAGGACCACCGCGGTGGTCAGCACTGCACCGGCCGCACCGCGCAGCCAGTCGCGCTGGCTCAGGGCCAGGGCCATCACGGCCGGCCACACCTTCAGCGCACCCCCTACGGCCAGGATCGCCCCGGCAGCCAGCGGGACCGCCAGCGCGAGCAGGCCGGCCATCGCCGCGAGGGTGGGGATGACGTCGTAGCGCCCGTAGAGGATCGGGCCGATCAGCAGCGGCGCGAACAGCCAGATGGCGTAGCCGTCCCAGCGGCCCCGGGTGCCGGCGTCACGGGCCAGGAGCCTGCTGATGGCGATGTCGACGGCCACGAACAGGACCGCGAACAGCCAGGGTTGGGTGCCGATCAGCCCGACGCCGCCGAACACGAAGGCGGCCAGCGGCGGGTACTGCCACATCGGGTCGTCCAGGGGGACCTGGCCCTCGGCGAGCAACGCGCCCCAGCCCGCGTAGACGTTGAGGTCGTCGAAGATGTGCTTCCAGTCGTGATGGAACATCATGCCCAGGGCCACCAGCCCGATCAGGGCGCGGGTGGCCAGCCACCAGGTCAGCCGGTAGCGCGGTTCGGCCAGCCGGGGCAGATCGGGGCTCAGGGCTGCGGGCAGCACGCGCAGACGGGCGGGCCGGGTGAGCATGGACACGTCCCCAGTCTGCCCGTCCCGCCCGTACCCAAACCCCGAAGGTGGTCCCCGGCGCCGACGACTGCCCGGCGCTGCGGCTACTGGTAGGACACCCACCAGGGCTGCGGGTCGATGCCGAACGTGGTCTGCGGGCTGGGCATCGGCTCGTCCTCGTCGTAGAAGTTCTTCCAGCCGAACCGCAGCGCCCTGGGCGCCTCGGCGCGCAGGGCCACCCAGGTGTCGAGCTTCTGGCCCAGGGTGCCGTCGCCGTCCATCTGCACGATCACGGCAAGCTCGTCGCGGTCGAGGTGCAGGTCGCTGCGCTCGGTGATCATGTCGGTGCGGAACTGGTGGAGCAGCACCATCTTCTGGGGCAGGTCGTTGGCCGCGGTCAGCTCGGCCAACCACGCCGTCGTCTCGTTGATCTCCGCGGCACTCACGCTGCCGATCTGGGCCATCGGCTTCTGGTCGCCGGACAACCGCCACTCCGGGTCCAGGGCGAGACCGACGTGCGGCTCGAGCAGCAGCTGCTCGTACTCGCGCGCCTGGCTCAGGAAGTCCGACCTGCCCGACTGCAGGTCCAGCACCACGTAGACCCCGGCGTCGGCGGCGGCGTCCACGAGCGGCGCCAGCACGTCGAGGTCCCACTCGTTGGAGTAGTTGCCGTCCTTGCCGGCGGTGCCCGCGGCCACCGTGGCGATGATCTCGAACGCGGGCACGATCGTGGCGTCGGTGAGGTCCTCGTACGGCGCGGCCACCTTACGTGCACGCGCGACCGAGGCCTCGGGACCCTGCTCGCCCAGGACGCCCAGGGCGCCGGTCAGCGGGTGACCGTAGAGGGCCACGTAGCGCTTGTCGTCGAAGACCGTCTGCCCGCCGCCGGGCAGCTGCACACCGGTGGCCGCCACCGCGACCCGTCGGGCGAAGGTGTCGTCGGGACCGAACTCGCGGCCCACGCCGATCGCCACGGCCGGGGCATCTGCGGCGATGGCACGGATGTCCGCCGGTCGGACCCGGGGGTCCGGGTCGCCGACCTCGATCGGGCTCACCCCGGCGGCCTGCAGGGTCGCCAGCGCCGCGGCCCCGTCACCTCGGCCGGGAGCGCCGGTGTCGATGAGGCCAGCCACGTCACCGACCGGCGAGGCCGGTGCGAACTCGGGCAGGTCCGCGGGGGAGGCGACCACAGTGACACCGGGCAGCGCCGGCGGGTTCGGGCCGACGTGCAGCACGTGCGTGGTGCCCAGCCGGGTCAGCTCGGCGGACACCGGGGCCTGGGCGGCCGCCGCATCCGGGCCGACTGGGACATCGGGGCCGGCCGACGAGTCCGGGCCGGCGGACGCATCGGGACTGGCCGAGGCCTCCGGGCCAGCCGACTCGGACAGCACCAGCACCGGCACGCCCAACTCGGTGGCCCGCGGCACGGCCAGCGCCACGGCCGTCGGATCGCAGGTCACCACCACCGGGCTGGTCGCCCAGACCGCCGCGCTGGCCTGCAGGGACAGCGCCTGGGCACTGCGC
>JBAVKQ010000059.1:0-2225 GCA_049688395.1 Candidatus Nanopelagicales bacterium | reverse complement strand
CCGCGCCGACGAGCAGGTTCTTCACCACGTCGGAGCCGTCGGCGACCCCGGTGGTGGCGGCTAGCGAGACCGTGGTGTGTCGGCGCAGCGCGGCGATCCAGGTGCGGGGCAGGCGGCCCTCGTCCGGCGTGGACAGGGCCCAGGTGGTGTTGGCCTCCAGTGGCCCGCGGCTCGCGGTTGCGCCAGATCCCCGCAGTCCGCGCACCGCAAGCACCACCCCCCGGAGCCCGCAGGATCGTGGACCCCGCGGACGCCGGGATCAATAGGGGCGCGGTATGGAGTTCACCGGGGGAGCGGAGGCGGGAACGCCGATGGGGTAAGCGATCCCGGGAACGGTCTCGAGGCTGTAGCCCAATCCCCTGCGGTTGCCCCGGCCTTCCGGGTGGCGGGGGAATGGCGTGCGATGCCTGTGGCTGGCTCAGCAGCCGAAGGTGGGACCGGGGGGCGGGGGGTCGGGTACGGGCCTACCGTAGGTCAGCGGGCCGCCCATCCGAGTAGTTCGTCGACGGGCAGGGTGTTGAGGATCCGGTCGGGGGTGAGTGGGAGTCGCTGGGCGCGGGCGCAGCCGTGATCGAGGAAGCCCAGTTGCCCAGGGGCGTGGGCATCGGTGTTGATTGTGAACAGGCAGCCCACGTCCTGGGCCAGGGCCAGCAGCCGGGTGGGCGGGTCACGTCGCTCGGGTCGGGAGTTGATCTCCACGGCCACGCCGAACCGTCGGCATGCTTCGAAGACCAGGTCGGCGTCGAACTGGGATTCCGGGCGGGTGCCGCGTTCGCCGCGGACCAGCCGCCCGGTGCAGTGCCCGAGTACGTCCACGTGTGGGTTGGCCACCGCGGTGACCATGCGCTGGGTCATCGTCCGAGGGTCCATCCGCAGCTTGGAGTGGACGCTGGCCACGACGATGTCGAGCTGGTCGAGCAGGTCGGTCTGCTGGTCCAGGGTCCCGTCGTCGAGGATGTCGACCTCGATGCCGGTCAGGATCCGGAAGGGTGCCAACTGCGCGTTCAACTCGCGAACCACGGTGAGCTGCTCGCGCAAGCGTTCGGCTGTCAGGCCGTTGGCCACGGTCAATCGGGGGGAGTGGTCAGTCAGGGCGAGGTAGGAATGACCGCATGCGATTGCGGCGTGGGCCATCTCGGCGATCGGGCTGCCGCCGTCGGACCAGTTCGAGTGCGTGTGCAGGTCCCCGCGCAGCAGCGCCCGCAGCTGCTCACCGCCTGCGGCGAGCGGGGCCAGCGCATCCTCCTCGAGCTGGCGCAGCTCGTCGGGCACACGACCGGCCGCCGCGGCCATAGCGACGGCCGCCGTCTTGGGCCCTACGTCAGCCAGGTCGGTCAGGGTCGACGTGTCGATCCGCCGTCGGAGCTCCTCGGGTGCTAGGCCCTCCAGCCGCCACGCGGCCCGGCGATAGGCCCGCACCCGGTAGGTCTCGGCCTGCTGGCGCTCCAGGAGGAACGCGATCCGCTTGAGCGTTGCGACCGGATCCATTCCAGCGGGACTACGTCGAGGACTCCGTGGTGTCGGTGTGCCCCTCGTAGAGACCGATGTGGTTTCCATCCGGGTCGGCCAGGACGGCCCACCAGCTGGTCGGGCTGATCTGCTGCTTGCTCTTGAGCACCGTGCCGCCGCTGGCCGTCGCCTTGGCGAGGGTCTCGTCGATGGAGTCGACCTCGACATACGAGCGTGGCTGGGTGAACCCCTCGTCGCGGGGGGCGAGGCCTCCGCCGCTGATCTCGTTGGGGGCCTGCCACATCGGGTAGCCCTCGAAGTCGGGGACCTCGGCGATGCGCCAGCCGAAGAGCCCCGTGTAGAAGGTCGTGGACTGGGCCATGTCGGTGACCGGGATGTCGATGTGGGTGATGTCTCCGTGCGCCATGGTCGCTCCCTGGGTGGATGGCGGTGTCGTGGGCTGGGTCTTCAACCCGTGTGACGTTGGCGGAGGGCGCCAAAGATGCACCGGCCCAGCGTGAGCCAGCCTCCGCCGCCGGGGTCGTGGTGTCAAGGGAAGTTACTGGTGCCTACTGAGCCTGTTGCGTGAACGTTCGAGGGCGTCGTTGAGGTCGGGCTCGTGACTGCTTGGGCCGTGCCAGATTGCTGCCGGCCAGGTCACGTAGCGAGCGGGATCTCATCGTGCGACGCCGTGAGGTGGCCCATCGGGACTCGTAGGGGCGTCTGGAGTGGCCCTGGCAGCGATTCAGGTGGTGGCCGGGGCGGAGATCCGGCTG
>JBAVKQ010000058.1:0-11603 GCA_049688395.1 Candidatus Nanopelagicales bacterium | reverse complement strand
ACCCGAACTCACCCCACTGCAACAGCAGGTGCTCGACCTCCTACACATCCCCGCCACCGTCTACAACACCAGCGACGGCACCTGAAGTGGGGGGCCAAACGCCCCACGAGAAGTGCGGAACGTCAGGACAAACCCTTCACGCGTGCAGTTGCGGAGGCGGACCCCAGCACCCCGGGGCCCGCATGACCGGCATGAGTTCACCGCCCACGCCGCCACCAACATCGTGAGCTCGTTCTTCGGCGGGATGATCGCTGCCGGGGGGATGTCCGGCTCGGCGGTCAAGGAGGGCGCCGGGGCAAGGACCCAGGTCTCGAACCTGATCGCGTGGGTCGCCACGGTCTTCACCCTGCTGCTGCTGCTGACCCCACTGTTCGACACCCTGCCCGAAGCCGTGCTGGGAGCGCTGATCATCCATGCCCTCCGGCACATCCTGACCTCGCGCAAGCTGCTCACGCTGCGCCGTGAGTCGAAGACGGAGTACTGGTTCGGCCTGCTCGCGATGCTGGGAGTCCTGGTCATCGGGGTCCTCGAGGGCATGGTCGTCGGACTCATCGCATCCCTGGTCTACTTCATCTACCGTACGAGTCGCCCATATCTGGCCTCTCTGGGTCGGCTGCCCGGCATGCCCGGGGCCTATGGTGACCTGGCCCGGCGCCCGGAATGCGAATCTGTTCCCGGCGTGCTCATCCTCCGCCTGTACGGCGAGTTGTACTACGCCAACGCCCTGACGGTCCGCGACGAGATACGCGCCCGGATCGAGACGTCCGAAGACCCGATCCGGGCGGTCATCCTCGAGGTCGGGGATCAGGACTCCATGGATCTGACTACCGCGCGCATCCTCAGGAGCTGGGCCCATGGGCTGGCCGAACGGGACATCGCGCTCTACCTGACCGAAGTCCAGGACCCCGTCCTGGACTTCCTGCGATCCGCGGGCATGCTCGACGTGATGGCCGACAGCCACTTCTTCCCGACCATCGACCTCGCGGTCAGGCACCTCGAGACGAAGTGGCGGGCCGAGGGCTCGGCACCCGGTCACGCCCCACCCGAACCTGGCAACCCGGAAACTGGCAGCAGGCAGAGCTCCTAGTGTGCTGCGCCCGCAGGCTGGCTTGCTGTGCTGTCCGGCAGGATCGCCGCGCAGCCGTGGAGCAGGGACGTGAGGATGCGCATGGCGCCGCCTATCGCTGGGGCGAGCATCACGGCACTGGAGGGAGAGGAGGCGGCTCGAGCCAGGTGGTGCAGTGAACGGGATCAGGCGGGACCAGGCGTCGTGTCAGTGAGGACTGTCATGGGACGGGTCGCCATGGCCGGTCCGCCGGCATGACGTGGATCGATCCGCCGATCCGGGAACAGCGGCGCAGGGGCCGCGACTGTCGCCGCATCGTGCGGGTCGTCGCACACCGGCAGCACCATGATGCCGTTCCCGATGCAGGAGTTCACCTACCATCCCGTAAGACGGCCACCGGCCAGCCGCGGCTGCGACCCCACGGATCGGTCGACCCCGGCTGCCTCATCCGCCATGCTCGCGATCGGGCCCGGCTGATGCAGGCGGACATCCCGTAGCTTCCGGCCCCGGGCATGGGGCTGTCCCAGATTCGGTGTATCCGGCCCGATCGCCAGCGTGTCTGGTAGTGAGGGTCTGTGCTGGGCCGGTGGACATCGAAGTACCCCGCGACCGCAACGGGACGTTCGAGCCGGTGAACGTGGCCAAGCACCAGCGCCGCCTGAAGGGGGTCGATGAGATCGTGCTGTCGTGGACCGCCAAGGGCCTGACGACCGGGGAGATCAGCGCGCACTTCGCCGAGATCTACGGCGCGAGCGTGTTCAAGGAGGCCGTGTCGCGGACCGCTGCGCCAGCTACCTGCTCGCCAAGCGCGACTACCTGAACTACCCACACGCACTGGCAGCCGGCTGGCCGATCGCGACCGGCATCATCGAAGGGGCCTGCCGACACCTCGTTAAAGACAGACTCGACCTCACCGGCGCCCGCTGGGGACTCCAAGGCGCAGAAGCCATCCTCGAACTCCGAGCCCTACGCAGCAACGACGACTGGGACAAGTACTGGACCTTCCACCTCAAACAGGAACGACACCGGACCCACGCAACACGCTACGCCGACCAAACACTCCCAACAGCTGCCTGACGTCCCTCCAGGGGAGCCGCACCCAATCCGTTTCCACCCGCCCCCGGGTAGTCTGCTTCGAAGACCCTGACCGGTCGGGCCAGCCGGCGAGGATCCGCCTGGACCACAGCTGGAGGCACGGGAGGCAATGCGGGCATGAGCGGTCCACCGGCCGAGCGTCAGGGTGACGCGACCGAAGAGTCCCTCGCGTCTGAGCCGCGGGCGACACCCCGCGAGCCGGAGACACCCGAGGCAAGGAAGCGCACGCGCAGGGGGAGCGCGCGGTTCAACCGACGGGTCGTGAGGATCGTCGGCATCCTGATCGTGATCGGGCTGCTCTACTACACCTTCTTCGTCCTGCTGCCAAGCGAGGTTGACTGGTCCGAGGTGTGGGCGGACCTGCAGGCCCTGTCTGCCGGTGAGATCGCTGCACTCTTCGTGGCCGGACTGCTGGTGATCCTGGTCCTGGGCTGGACGTCGAAGGCGTCTCTTCCCGGGCTAACGCTCTACGAGGGGACGGAGTCGTCGGTAACCACCCAGCTCAGTGCGTTCGTCTTTCCACCACCCTCAGACATGGTGATCAGGTTCGCCATGTACCGGACGTACGGATTCAGTGACGAGCAGTCCGCCGCTGCGGTGATCATCGCGATGGTGGCCCGCTACGCGACCGTCCTATTCATGCCATTGCTCGGGATCACGCTAGTACTGATCACCGGAGGTGGGTCATGGAACTGGCTGTTCTGGCTCGTGCTCCTGGGCGCTGTGTACGCCGCCGGGATGTGGTTGATTCTGCGCATCGCGCGCAGCGACAGTGCCGCCCACAAGGCCGGCGGATGGTTGCAGCGGCTCAGCGAGCGGCTGTTCGGCCTGGTCCACCGCACTGCACCGGACACCATCGCGCAGAACGTGGTGCGGTTCGGTGCCCACACCCGGTCCACGATTGCGGGGAACGGCCGCGTCCTGGTGGCGGCGAACCTGGCCTGGGGGATGTCCAACGTTCTCGTCATGGGCCTGGTCCTGCGCTTCTCCGGGCTGAATTCGAGCGACGTCCCGCCGGCGGCCATCGCGTTGACGACCGGCCTGTTGATGGCCGTCAACATGCTGCCGATCCCGGGCAAGGATGCCCTTGTGGTGGGTTGGATCGCGGCGATGCTGGCCCTGACCGACTCCTCTGAGGTCAGCGCCCTGGGCACCGCGCTGCTCCTCTACCGCATGGTGACCTGGATCGTGCCCATGCCGATCGGCGGGATCGCCTTCCTGGCGTGGCGCATCCGTGTGGGCAAGGACGCAGCTCGGCCGGTGGGCCCCGGCGCGCAGCCAGTGGCCTGACCCGAGCCACTAGCCCACCAACCGATTCTTGTAACCGTGGTCAGCGACTGCTGAGCTTGATGCCGCCGGGGGTAGGCGAACCACCGCGTTGAGCGCCCATTTCCAGTCTGCGAAGAAGTCAGCAGCGGCTTGAAGGGGTCTCCTGAGCAGCGGAGCAGATTCTGGTCTCTTCCGCTGGAAGCTGGCCGTCAGGCGGCCGGTGCGCGGAGCGCGCGGTGTCCTTCGCGGCGTGGAGCGGTCGCGCAGGCGACGACCAGTGTGAGGGTGACGGGGAGGATGAACAGCCCGGGGCTCATCATCGTCAGCAGGGTGAAGATGGACAGCAGGCCCACCAGCGTCCAGGCCAGTGCCGCTGCTGGCCGGGTACGCATCGACAAGGCGCCAGCGACCAGTAGGGTCACGAGCAGGGGACGCCCAGGACGACCTGCGCGAGGCCGTTCTGCTCGACCAGGGTTGCCGAGCCCGTCATCACGTCGCCCGGAGAGGACACGCTCACCCCGGTGCAGAACGGGACAACGAACCCTGCAGCGACCAGCCCCGCGCTGTAGACCGCAGCCAGCACCAGCACCAGCACCAGCGTGCCAACTGTGCTCGAGGTGGCCCGCTCCACCGCGCTTCCTCCTCATGGTCTCAGAGCCCCGCCCTGTGACCATGATCCTCTCCGGCTGTGGCATTGTGAAGGGAGCCGCGAGCCGACGTGACCCAGACACCGCGACGCAGTGCGCGTCAGCAGAGTCCAGCGGGTAGCACATCGGTCACTGCAGGGAGGATCTGCACAACGATCATTACGCGCGAGCTGGGCTGGTCGAATTGCTCGAGCGCGCTGCACGCGAACGCGACGGCAACAGGGCTCGAGCCACTGTCAGTCCTGACAACGTCGCCTTCCGTGGGTTGAGCCTGTGATACGGACTTACCGAGGAAGGCGAGCAGTGGGACGGACAACGAAGACGGGCTCGAGGTCATCTATCAGGTCGCTGCCAAGCCGAGCCGTTTGGGGGATCCGCGACCGGAAATCGTCGTGAGTGCTGACGAGTGTGCCCGGCCGATTGGGTCTTCCGGTGATCCTGCCGACCGACGAAGGGCTCAGGAGCGTCATCATCACCGACCTGCGGCCGCTCGCCGCCGTTTGGACCGTCGGCGGGTGCGGCACGCAACCGTACGACCCAAGAATCTGATCGGCACGCAGTCCCACCTGCGATCGGGGTACGGCGACACACGTACACCCGCGGCCCAGCGTCAGGACTGGACGCCGGCGCCCGGCTGATGGCCGATGCGCCCGAGCAACTGCTCGCCGAGCACGACATCGTGCGGTAGATGTCTCAGATCCAATGCGTCCGCATCAACGCCTTGGCGCTGGAGGACCGCAGCAAGGAAGGCCCAGTGAGCTGCCTCCATGTCCGCCTGCGAGCGCCCACCGGATGGCTCGTCGGGCCCGACGACCATGCGCGCCGTGTTCGCGATCTGCTCGATCGATGTCACCGCCCAGATGTTCTGAGGGCCTGAGCTACTCCAACCCCGGTCTGCAAGGAGCAACACCCGGTCGCCGTTGACGAGGGCGGCCTCGTGGCGCGCACAGACCGACATTTGCCCCGGGTCAGCGACAGTGTCATCGACCTCGACGAAGGTCACCGAGCCTGTCACGTGGACCACATGCCCATCATGCCGGTCGAGTCGTTGGCGCCCCAGGAAGTCTGCTGGACGATCCGTCTGCGGTGCTTGCCGTGGCGCTGGTGTCCATTGACTGCGCCTTCTGACGCTTCTCGATCGCCAGGCGCACGGTGAACGCCGTCACGGCGGCGATCGCGACCTCCGGGAAGACCTCTGCGGCGTTCGATCCGAACAGCAGGATCGTCAGGGCGACCGAGCTCAGGGGCATCCTCATCCCGGCTGAGGCGAAGGCCGCCATGCCCACGGCCAGCCCACCAGCCAGCCCGAGTCCGGGCAGCGGAGCCAGCAGGGCTCCCACGGCGCCGCCGAGCATGATCGACGGGAAGATCGCGCCGCCTCGGAAGGCACCCAGGGACAGGGTGTAGGCCACGCCCTTGAATGCAATCAATGCGATCAGCGCACCGGAGTTCCACGACGATGCGTTGCCGCTGAGGGCGGCAAGAGTTTCAGTACCCGACGAGGCGACGTCGAACGGGCTCCGGCCAGTGAGCAAGGAGTAGCAGGAAGCGCATAGAGCGACGATGAGGCCAATCACCATGGTGGCTGCGATGAGCCCGGTCCGGCGCATTGGATGGAGCCTGGCCTCGACCCGAAGCCCGGCGGTGAAGATGAAGGTCATCGTGACGGCGGCCACAACACCGAAAGGAACAGCCCAGAGAAGGTCCCCGACGTCAGGCGTGGGCACCGAATCAAGTACGACAATCTGCAGCGACTGGGCCTGGACCCCGGCGAGGTCGCCGAGACCGGTGAACAGAATCGCACCGACGCCGACGCCCAAGAGGGCAGCGATGGTCGCCGCGATCACCGGCCCCCCGATCAGCGCAACTGCCTCAGCCATGAAGATGACGGCCGTGAGGGGGTTGCCCAGGATGATCGAGATCGCGGCCGCGGAACCGGCGGTCCCGATGAGGGCCTCGATCCGGCCGCCGGGAGATAGTCGGACCACGCGCGAGATCCAGAGGGCCACCCCCATGCCCATCGCGATCAATGGCGCTTCGGGGCCGAGGACCGCGCCGAAAGGGAGGCCGGCCAGCGCGGCCAGGGACACGCCGGGGACGTAGCTGGGCGGGGTGGGCCCCCCGCCAGTACCGTGGGCGGGGATGTGCCCGCCGCGCCCCGGGAACGTCGAGATGGCGGCTGCGGCCAGCGCCCCTCCCAGTACGAGCCAGGGGATGGCCCACCACCAGGGTGGGGTCGGGAAGCCGAGGTTGGCCGGAGCGGTCTCCCACACCCAGGTCTGTACCGCGGTGACTAGGGCCAGGAAGCCCATCGCCCCTAGGGAGACCGGGATGGCCACGACGACCGAGGCTCCAATGACCCGGAGCAGATCCGCGCGGCCCACCTCGGCAGAGGCGGCAGATGGCGTGACCATGCTCATGTGAACTTCCGTGGATCGCCGACATCTGCCCCAATGACTCGGCCGGCGAACTCCACGAGAACCCCTCCCTGTCATCATGCACCCTGCGCGGTGCCGTCGGCGCGAAGCCTGGACCAGCAACTCCAGCGCCAGAGCGCCTCGTGTCTTCCTCGCACCGGACCCTACTCCAAGCCGCCTCCGCCGACCCGCTTCTGGCGATGCGCCCGAGGTGGTCAATCGGCTTCGTCGGCAGGAGGAGACCCCCGCTCTTGACGAGGTGTTCGCCCATTCTGCGCCAGTCGTTGCTGGGTGGGTCAGTCCCACTCGCCCTGACCGCGTCCGCAAGCGGCGAGGTGGGGTCCCTTCGCACCTCGTCGTGCAGTTACCGTCTGGGCCTGACCCATTGACCAGAGCACGCGACGCAGCGATCGCCGGCGCTCTGGGCCACTGGCGGGAAGGGCCTTGTGCCATGGTCGTGCGGTGACGGAGAGCCAGCCCGAGAGCATGCGCGACAGGACCTTCCGCAACCGGAGCCTGCGCGCGTCCAGGTTCATCGGCTGCGAGTTCGGCGACGTTGTCGTCCGAGGAAGCGACGTCGCAGGCCATGGAGATCGAGTCGCCGTGGCTGCTCGAGGGCGACATCTAGCTGCTGGTCAACGGGGTCGATGTCGTGCCTCTGGTCGACACTGGGTTGAATCGCCGGTTCCCCGGATGTGAGCTGGGTGAGCCCCGGACCCGCAGGGCTCTCGGCGGCCTGGGCGGACCTCGAGGAGGTCAGGGGCTCATCGTGGGTGGGCTGAGCAGGCCGATGCCTGTCCGAGACGGGATGGTCGTGATCTTCGCGTGGCTGGGTCACGACTGGTCGGGTGTTGCGGTCCTCTATCAACGCTTCAGTTTCGGGCGTTGCGTCCAATCAACTGTTGAGCAGGTGCGCGAGGTGCGTCAGTGACGTGGCTTGCAGGGTGGGGGCGTTGAAGTACTCGGGGTAGGACGACCCGGTTCGATTGAGCCAGGCGGTGCGCATGCCCGCGAGGTGCGCTCCGTTGATGTCCCACGGGTGGACCGCGACGAGCATCATCGCGGCGGGTCGCGAACTGCACCGCCCGGCTGCGTAGGCGTAGGCCGCTGGCGCGGGCTTCCAGATCCCGGCGTCCTCGGTCGACAGGTGGCGTTCGAAGTGCCCGGCGAGCCCCGTGCGCGCGAACAGCCGCTCCGCGACCGAGGCTTCGGCGTTGCTCAGGGTGACCAGCCGCGGTCCGAGCGCCTCTAGGGCGGACAACCCCTCGGGGACGTCGCTGTACACGGTCAGTTCGTCGAAGCCACCCATGATGTGCTCGATGGCCTCGTCGACCGTGCGGTTCAGCGGCGACCCGGCGAGGCTGGAACGCAGTGTGCCGACGGCGAGTTGGGTGAAGTGCGCCTGCGCGCGGGCGGCTGTCAGCGCCAATCCGTCCAGTAGCAGGGTGGTGAGCCACGTCCGGGCCAGGTGGCCGGGGGCTCCGACGTCGACGAACCGGCCATCCAGCGGCGATAGGTCCGACAGGGTCTCGTAGACATCGAAGATCAGCACGTCCGGCAGGGCGCTGCGGTCGTCCGAGATTCGAGGGCCTGGATCCGACATTCCCATGGGGGCTCCGATCGCGAGGTCGGCTCGACGGGGCTCGAGCCTGAGCTTGTTCGGCCTTGATGCGCCGCTGTGCACGACGATCCTCCGCATCCCGGCGCGATGCCACCCGGGACGCGGGCCCAGCCCCCTGGGAACAGTTGTGCGTGGCCACGACCGGCAGGAGCGCTGCTCCAGCACATCGTGTGGGCGCCCCGCTGGCTTGGTGTGGCCCGGGCGTACGTGCCTGGGGACATCGACGTCACCGACGATGCCAGCACCCTCATCGAGCAGCTGCGCAGTTCCAGCCCCCAGGACCAGAGCCTGGTCCGCGTCGCGCCTGGCATCATCACAACGTTGCGCCGGATGGAGCTACCTGAGGGTCGCCCGCCAATGCCGGCCATCGAGTTCCGGCCGCCCTCTGGATGTGCACACGCCGTGGCGCGACCTCCCGACTGTCTGGATCGACAACCCTAGGACCACATGGTAGGGCCCGCACGAGCAGGCCCTGATCAGGTGAAGATCTGGTTCCAGTCGTCCTTCATGCTCACCACGGCCCACCCACCCTCAGGAGCCCGCGCCAGAGCCTGCTCGGCACCGGTCGTGTAGGCGTACTCCCGCTCGGCGTCGTCGTGGTCGATGAGCAGCGCGAACCGGGCTGACGCCAGCATCTCCATGTCGATGTCGGCGTTTCCGCCGGCCAGTAGCGGCAACTGCCCTGTCCGGGCAAAGATGTGCGCGGGCTTGCCCGGGCCCAGGGCCATCGCGCCGTAGACGCGATCCGTGCGCAGAATCCGGCCGTCGACGTACTCCAGCTCAGGTGCGCTGCCGATCACGTTCTCCAGGTTCATGCCCCACAACTCCAGGGCGAAGACCCGCATGAAGTCGCGGCCACCCCCCGAGCAGATGAAGACCCGGAAGTCGTTGGCCCGCAGCAGGTCGAACAACTCCCGCATCGGCTGGTATATGAGGTCCGTGGCGGGCCGGTCGAACCGCGCGTTGTGCTGCGTGGCAGCCCACGCCCGCACATCGGACTCGAACTGCGCCGGGGTGAGCCCCTTCCACGTCCGTGCGATGGCCTCCTCCAGCAACTGGATGGCCTCGGGATCCTGGCGCGAAACATCGGCGAAGAAGTCCGAATCCCCCTCAGCGAGCCCCTTGTACGGCTGCTCCTGCCCCAACGATGGAGCGGCCCGGATCTCGGCCTGCCACGCCCCGAAGATGAAATCGAGCTGCGGCGGGAGTGGCTTCTCCACACACAACGTCCCATCATTGTCGAAACACGCCACACGTTCGGCAGGCGAGACAAAGGAGTCCCCCGAACCCGTCACCGATGAGACGAAATCGAGGATCGCCCCGCTGCACGTGCCCGTGATTTCAACTCGCCAGAGGTGCGCTGTCGATGCTCAGCCTCTCCACGAAGTGCGACCGACCGTACGCCCTCGCGTCGGGCACCCACGAGCCGGAACCTGGTGTGCGCCCCCGTACGGCCAGGTCCGGGACGACCCGTGCGCCACGAGCAACGGGACCGGCCCCTTGAACTCACGGTCCACATCGGTGCTGAATGCCCACATCCGCCGCTAGTCAAGTCGTCACGTTGTCGACGATCTCGGCGGAGCAGTCACCGGGGAAAGGACCATCCATGTGCGCGTCCATTCGAACTGCCGAAGGACGCCACCTTCTCGCGTTGCGCTGGCCGCAGACTCTCGGCACTCTTGCGATCCTCTGGCCCAATCGGACGGACCAACCCCCTGGCCTCATGCTGCGTGTACCTGGGGTTGCGGGGCACCCTGTTGTGCGACCGGGCTGCGCTCGCAACGATGATCGCGCGACGGTCGGGCCGAATCTGTCCTGCCTACGGCAACCTCGGCGATGACGGCCGCAAGTCCGACGCGCGCACGATCTGCGCCACCCGCTACCTCGGCGAACGAGAACTGCAACGCGAGACCAACGCAGGGCTCAACGTCGTGGAGAACTACAACGGCCTGGGCAAACTACATCCACTTCGGCAAGAGCGGAGAACTGGCCTCCAACCACCGAGAGGAACAGGAACTGTCGATGCTCTGTCTCCAGATCCACCAGAGCTCACTCGGAATCATCAACACCCTCATGATCCGGGACAACCCGGCCGAACCCGAATGGGCCGACACCCCCGATGAGGCCGACCGGCGGGGGATCACACCCCTGTTCAGCTCGAACATGACGCATTAGCCTCGATCCGTGGATCGGCCGGGGGGTCGGGGGTTGGTTGTCGGCGGGTCTGGACGTGAGAGTGCCTTCACGGTCGGAAGAATCAGGAGTGTCGAGTTCCTGATTCGTTCGAGTCGAGAAGGCACTGGAAATGAAACTACCTGATGCGTGGTCGCGGGCGACTCCGGTGTTCGATGACGAGCGCTTGGTGTCATGCGCGGGCCTGGTCCCGGTGATGGGTTTGGCCGAGCAGTCGGGCCTGTCGGAGTTGCTCGCCGAGAGGGTCGTGCTGCGTTCGACGAAGGTGCCCTCGGCGGGGGTCAACCCGGCCGGGAAGCTGACAGCGATCATCGCGGGGATGGCCGCGGGAGCGGACAGCATCGACGATCTTCAGGTGGTGCGTTCGGGTGGGATGAAGCGGATGTTCGGCGGGGTCTACGCGCCGGCCACGTTGGGTCAGTTCCTGCGCGAGTTCACCCATGGGCACACCCGGCAGTTGGGGTCGGTGGCTCGGGCGCATCTGGTCAACCTTGCGCAGCGCACCGACGTGTTGGCCGGGATCGAGGCGCAGGCCTATGTCGACATCGACTCGCTGCTGCGCCCGGTGTTCGGTCACGCCAAGCAGGGCGCCAGCTTCGGGCACACCAAGATCGCCGGCAAACAGGTGATGCGCCGTGGCCTGTCACCACTGGCGACCACGATCAGCACCCCGACCGCCGCCCCGCTGGTAGCGGGGATCCGGCTTCGGGCCGGCAAAGCCGGCTCCGGTCGGGGTGCGGACTCGATGGTCACCGAGGCGATCAACACCGCCCGAGCCGCCGGAGCGGCCGGGAAGATCCTGGTCCGCGGCGACTCCGCGTACGGCAACAGCCCGGTCGTCGCCGCGTGCGTGAAGGCCGGCGCGCAGTTCTCGGTGGTGCTGGTCAAGAACCCGGCGGTGACCCGGGCGATCGCCGCGATCGGCGACGAGCAGTGGGCCCCGGTGCACTACCCCGGCGCCGTCGTGGATCCCGACACTGGCCAGCTGATCTCCGACGCCGAGGTCGCCGAAACCCAGTTCACCGCGTTCGCTTCGACGAAGCATCCGGTCACCGCCAGACTGATCGTGCGCAGGGTCCGTGACCAGAACAAGCTCGACGAGCTGTTCCCGGTCTGGCGGGCTCAGCTCATCCATGGTTTCCAGCGCCTCACGCGTCTCGACGTCTAAGCCTCGATCCGTGGAGCCACGTGGTTCGCCGGGGCTGGGCCGGCATACGGGTGTCAGCGGTTGAGCGGGCAGGTTGATGCTGCTGGTCTGTCCAGCTCTTCCACTGACTGTTCCGGTCGGGCCTTGG
>JBAVKQ010000057.1:0-8133 GCA_049688395.1 Candidatus Nanopelagicales bacterium | reverse complement strand
GGTAGAGAGCCACACCGATCCTGCTGGTGGGCAGCCGCGTAGAGAGCCTCCCGCCGAGCACCTGGACCGAGTCTGGCCAGACACCGGCCCTACCCACAATCATCAAGTAGCCGCGTACCGTCCCGGTCGCGGCAGTGCAACATTGCGCCGCGCATCGCGCGTTTGTGGATGAGGCGGCCGCGCTCGGCGGGGGATGGTGCGGCCTGCTCTTTAGCGCACGGGCGAGCCGTCTGGGGCTGGGGTGGACTGCTCGGCCCGCGAGCGCTTCCAGCCCGTCGTCGTGACCAGCGCTTCGACGGGCCAGGGCAACACCGCGTGTAGGCCGATGACTGCGGCCAGCAGCGCCGGCGAGGTCACATCCCGTTCCCGGCGCGCGGCGCGCACGACGGCCCCAGCAGCTTGATCGGTGGTGAGCGTCCGGAACAGTATCGAGATGCCCGGCACACGCTGACGCGCCCCCGGGTTGTGCTCCCAGTAGCCCGACTCCACCTCGCCGGGGGTCACCAGGACCGCCCGCACACCGGTGCCCCGCAGGTCGGAGTTCAACGCCTTGGTGAAGTGGCGCATCGCCCCGCGCGCCACGCTGTACGCCGCGGACCCCGGGAACGCCATGAAGGCGGCCGGGGAGGTGACGTTCACGACCAGCCCTGACCGCCGGGCGATCATCGGCTTGACCAAGTGGTGGGTCATCGCAAATGCCCCGACGTACGGGACCATGGTCATGGCAAGCGCCTCGTGCGGATCGGTCTCATCGATCGCCAGCCAACGACCGATGCCGGCGTTGTTGACCAGCACATCGACGCCGCCGAGGTCGTCGAGGATGGTGGCGCACACTGCGGCTACGGCGGACAGGTCAGCGACGTCACAGACGAAAGGGCGGGCCCGGCCCCCCCGGTCACGGATCTCGCGGGCCACCTCCTCGAGCGCATCGCCGGACCTCGCCACCAACGCCACGACCGCGCCCTCAGCAGCCAGGGCCCGCGCCGTTGCCGCCCCGATCCCGCTCGATGCACCGGTCACCACGACATGCTTGTCTCGCAGCTCCACTGAGACCTCCTCGACCAACGGCCCCGCAGGTGCCGTTCAGGTTAGGGCATCTTCAGGCGTGCCGTACATGGGCAAGGCCCGGTTCACCTCGAGATGGTCACGGTGCGCAGCCACGAGCTCCTGCTGCAGGAGGAGGCCTGCTCGGCCGGCTCAGGCGCAAGCCAGCGTCATTCCGCCGCGTACCGTCCCGGTAGCGGCTGTGCGACATAGCGCCGCGAGTTGGGCGCCTTCGGGGCGAGGATCGCGCCCAGATCGACGCCTCCTTTCCAGGGGACTTGGGGGATGGTCAGGGGTGCATCCCGTCGTCGTCCGTCTGCAGAGGGGGGCCGTGGGTTTCGTCGTGAGGCTGGGCAACGCCTCTCGCATGCTGGTGGCGCCGACCCACTCCCGGCGACCCCCACAAGTTCGGCCTCCGGGCGCGGGCGCCCCAGCGACAGGTGAGTGGGGCGGGTTCTCGATATCCCCGACTTGGCAGTGGTTCCTATCGCCGCCCCTGCACCCCCAGGACTGCGGTCGGTGGTGTTGACATCGGCGTGTCCGGGCGGTCGGGTATGGTCGAGGTCCGAAGCCCCGTTCGTCGTCATCAGGTCGACGTCGCCGATCAGGAGGGTCACCTATGGACGCCTGGAGGATCACCGGACCCATTCCCTCGCGGTTGCCAGCGGGCGCGTATCGGGATGGCCCGGACGGGTCGCGGCGGCGGCGGTATCGGATCGTGGGGCTGGCCGTAGCGGGGGGCCTGTTGGTGGTGCTCTCCGGGTGCAGCGGTGATCCTGAGGAGTCGGCGGTGACGGTCGCCCAGGCCAGCGTGACGGCGGCGGAGAAGGCATTGGCCGACGCCGAGGCTGCGGCGACGGCGGCCGCGGCCGAGTTCTGTGCGGCGAGTTCGAGCTACATCATGGCGCTGGACCGCTACGGCGATGTCCTGAACCAGACCGCGCCCACCGTGGGAGATGTCAAGGATGCCGGTGCGGACCTCACCAAGCCGCGTACCGAGACGGTGGACGCCGGCGAGGCAGCGGTGAGTGCGCGGGAGGACGTGGCCACGGCGGAGCAGGACCTCGCCGAGGCGCAGGCTGCCCTGGCCGTGGCGGAGGCTGCTGCGGCCGGTGAGGAGCCGCCCGAGGTGGAGGAGGGCGATGATCCGGGCGCGGAGCCTGCCGACCCCCCGGCGACGGTGGCCCGTGTTCAGCAGGCGGAGGCCGAGTTCGCGACCGCCCAGGCGGGGATCACGGACAAGACCCCATTGGTGCAGGCGGCCGAGCAGTTCAACGCCGCCGCGGTGGCCCTGGAGATGGTCTGGTTGCAGCTGTTCGCCGAGTCCGGGTGCCTGACCGACGCCCAGGCGGAGCAGGCAGCCGACGCGGTGAGCGACTACACCAAGGCGCTGCAGCAGGATCTCGCCGATGCCGGGTTCTACGAGGGCAAGGTCGACGGCGTGTACGGCCCGGAGACGGTGGCCGCGGTCGAGGCCCTGCAGAAGGCCAACGGGTTGCCGCAGACCGGAACGATGGATAAGGCCACCGAGGCTGCGCTGCGCGCCGAGTTGGAGGCCGCGGGTGGGGCCGCCGCCGAGGAGGCGATGGCCTCGACCGCAGCACTCCAGCAGACCCTGACCCTGGCCGGGTACTGGGACGGCCCCGTCGACGGCCAGTGGACCGACGAGCTCACCGACGCCCTCCAGGAGGCCCAGAAGGACCTCGGCGTCGAGCCCACCGGCGAGGTTGACGCGGCGACGATCACCGCCTTCAATGAGGCCCTCGCCGCCGCTCAGGCGACCCCGTCACCGAGCCCGACACCGGAGGCATCGGCGCCCGCTGAGTCCTCCGATGAGCCGTCCCCGACAGACTCAGCGTCCAGTTGAGCGCACTGACCCCAACCGCTGAAGCCCGGGGGCTGACCCGCGACCGCCTCACAGGACCGGCCGTCTCGGGGACGATGGCGCCGCCCATTCGGTCCCCCGTCCACTGGTCCTGTGAACGGAGTTCCGATGCTCGCTGTTGTTGGTGATGTGCTGCCCTTGGCGGTCGGGGTCGGCATCAGCCCGCTGCCGATCCTGGTCGTGATCCTGATGCTGCTGACCCCTCGGGCGAAGGCCACCGCCGCCGCCTACCTCGTGGGATGGGTCCTGGGATTGGTCCTGGTCTGCGTGCTGGCAGCCGTACTGGCGCAGCCCGCGGGGATCTCGACGCAGGACGAGGACCAGTCCGCGGTCGCCTGGGGTCAGGTGGTCTTCGGCGTGCTGTTGCTGGTGATGGGCTGGCAGCAGTGGCGGACCCGCCCGGCACCCGGGCAGGAGAGCGCCCTGCCCGGGTGGCTGTCCGCCCTGGACCGGTTCACCCCGGCCAAGGCGTTCGGCGTCGGGCTGTTGTTCTCCGCGGGGAACCCGAAGAACCTGATGCTGACCCTGACCGCTGCGGTGACGATCTCGGCCAGCGACCTGACCACTAGCCAGCAGATCGCCACCATGGGCCTGTTCGTCCTGATCGCCTCCGCGGGTGTGCTGGCGCCGATGGTGGTCTTCCTGGCCACTGGGGACTCGGCCGCCCGCGTCCTGGGCGGATGGCGCACCTGGCTGGCGATCAACAGCGCGACGGTGATGAGTGTGCTGCTCCTGGTCCTCGGCGCACTGTTCATCGGACAGGGCCTGGGCGCACTCTGACCCGGTCCGGCGGCCAGGCTGACGCCTGACTGCGGAGTAGACTGATCTCAAGACCAATCGGTCATACATCCAGGAATCGAGAACGGAGCATGTCACTGATGAGCACCAAGAACAGCGCGGAGATCCAGGCAGGGGGAGCGGCGGACACCGCCGTCGGGTTCGCCTTCTTCGCCGCCACGATGATGATCATGGTCGGGGTGTTCCAGGCCATCGCAGGTGTCGTCGCCCTGGCCAACGACACCTTCTACGTGGTCGGCGAGAAGTGGACCTTCCAGTTCGACGTCACCGCTTGGGGCTGGATCCACCTGGCGTTCGGGGCCCTGCTGATCACCGCGGGTGTCTTCCTGTTCAAGGGTGCGGCGTGGGCCCGCTGGACCGCCGTGGTGCTGGCCGGTGCCAGTGCGGTGGTCAACTTCATGTGGCCGCCCTACTACCCGCTCTGGGGCGTGCTCATGATTGCCCTTGACGTGGCGATCATCTGGGCGCTGACCACCCACGGACGTGCCATCGACCGCGCCCTGGCCTGAACCACCCGGTCCCACTACGACAAGAGGAGCACCCCGATGAGGACTGCCCGCACCATCACCGCAACCCTGGCCGGCCTCGGTCTGGTCCTGTCCCTGACCGCCTGCTCGTCGGACGACACCGCCGAGACCAACGCGCAGTACTGCACCAGTTCGGCGGCAGCCCAGGCCGAGGTAGCCGAGCTCAGGACCCTGGTCACCGGCGGGGAGGCCACCATCGACGACGTCAAGGCCCAGGTCCAGGCCATCGGGACCGCAACAGCCACAGCGGCCCAGGACGCCGCCGACCTCGCTGATGCGGTGAAGGCCGATATCAAGGCCGCTGACGACGCGTTCGACGACGCAATCGCCGCCATCCCCGGCGATGCCACCCTCAGCGAGGCAGCCGCCGCCTACCAGGCCGCCATCGACGCCTGGGATGCGGCCATGGCCTCCATCCGCACCAACGCTGGCTGCTAGCCACACCAGCACGAGACCCTTCTGCGCGACCAGGTTCCCGCTGCACACCAACCGGTGACCACCTCCGGCCAGGGAAGGCCGCCGATGACCTGATCCAGCCGCCGGCCACGGCAGCTTGGCCGGAGATCAGGGCCTGAAGGGGGTGCTCGCGCCCTCACGCCAGCACATCGGCAGGCCGGGACAACCGGCCGAAGGTGCCCCTTCCGCCGCCTGTTGGGCGCTCCATCTTGTAACGCGTAGCGTTACGCGCTACATTGTCGCCTGTGATCGTCAGCTTCCGGCACAAGGGGCTGGAGCGGCTGTACCGCACGGGATCGAAGCGAGGCGTTCAGGCGGAGCACGTGCCGAAGTTGCTGCGCATCCTGTCGGTGCTGGACGTGGCGCAGACGCCAGAGGACCTGGCGATCCCGTCGTTCCGGACGCACCCGTTGAAGGGCGAGCTGGCCGGTCACTGGTCGATCTGGGTCAACGGCAACTGGCGCGTGACCTTTCGCTTCGTGGACGGCGATGTCGAGTTGGTCGACTACCAGGACTACCACTAGGAGGTGAGCAGGATGGTGATGCGCAACCCGGTGCACCCCGGTGAGGTGCTGCGTGAGGACGTGTTGGCCGACCTCGGACTGGGCGTCGGGGAAGCCGCCTCCCGGCTGGGCGTCTCCCGGGTCACGTTGAGCCGGGTGCTGCACGGCCACGCGCGCGTCAGCCCGAACCTGGCGGTGCGCTTGGAGCAGGCCGGCGTTGGCACCGCGCGGTCGTGGTTGGCGATGCAGACCGCGTACGACCTGGCCGCCGAGACGGCGGCCGGCGTTCCGAAGGTCCGCCGCCTCGATGAGGTCGCCTGAGACCCGAACGGCACCCCGATCAGACGATCTCGGAAAGGCCCCACGTCCTACCGCCGCGTACCGTCCCGGTCGCGGCTGTGCGACATAGCGCCGCGTACCGTCCCGGTCGCGGCTGTGCGACATAGCGCCGCGTACCGTCCCGGTCGCGGCTGTGCGACATAGCGCCGCGTGCTGGGCGCATTCGGGTGGGCATCGCAACGCCCAGAAGGGGCGTGTCTACCACCGCCGGCCGCGCCCACGCGCCTTGGCTCTTCTGTCAGTCGCGGCGCTGAGAATGTGAGTCCATCGCCTCCTACTTGGCTGGCCTAGGGGTGGCCAGCGTCATCGTTCAGTTCGCTGCGATTCCGGTGACGCGGGGGTTGAAGGTGCTGCCGCCGTCGGTGGATTCCCAGATGGTGGTGCCGGCGAGAGCGACCACGTGGGCACCGTCGGCGGTGAGGGCTTGGGGTTGTCCCTGCAGTTGGCCGAGTTGTGTCCAGGTGTCCCTGGAATCGGTGGACGTTTGGACGGTGCCGTCGGCGCCGATCGCGTAGAGGGTCGTGGCTGACCATGCGAGGAAGGCCAGCAGGGGTGCTTCGGGGATGGGTTCGAAGGTGGCGCCGCCGTCGGTGCTCCGGACCGGGCCGGTCTGTGTGGTGCCGATCAGGTGGGCCGGGTCCTCGGGGTCGAGTGCGTAGTCGAACAGGGCCGGGGTTCCGAGGTCGGTCCAGGTCTTCCCGGCGTCGGTGGAGCGCAGGAGTTTACCGTCGTGGGCGGAGAGTCCCTGGATGATGGATTCGTCGGCGCGCAGCCGGTGGAAGTCGACCTGGCCCTCCAGCGAGAGGGTCGACCAGGTGGTGCCGCCGTCGGTGGAGGTCAGCAGCCCGAGGTCGGTGGGGGCGTCCTGGCCGTCGCCGGGGTGTCCGGATGCGTACTTGGTGGTGCCGGCCTGCGCGAAGCCCATCACGTCGAACGCCTGCTCGCTGACCTTCTCAGCCGGTTGGCCGGGTAGTTGGGCCCAGAGACCCTGGTGGGTTCCGATGAGCAGCCGGTCCCCGTCGAGGGTGAGGTTGTGCACGTGGGCCCAGGCTGCGTCGGCGGCGACGGGACCGCCGGTGCTGCCACCGCCGCTGTCAGTGGGGTTGCCGCCGGTCGACGTCTCCGCCGGGGAGGTGCTGGGGGGTGCTGCGGCATCGGGGTCGGCGTTGGTGGAGCAGCCGGTGAGGATCAGGCCGGCGGCCAGGACCACACCGGTGAGGTGGGTGGGGCGCATTATCTTCACGGGGCTAGCCGGCCAGCAGTCGCTGCATGGTGGCGATCTCGGCGGTCTGGCCGGTGATGATGGCGTCGGCCAGTTCCCCGACCTCCGGGTTGGTGGTCGTCTCGGCGACCTGCTGGGCCATAGCGGTCGCGCCCTGGTGGTGGGCGATCATCATCTGCAGCCATAAGGTGTCGAAGTCGGCCCCGGTTGCGTTGGCCAGCGCGGCCATGTCCTCGGCTGACATCATCCCGGCTTCGGTCATGCCGCCCATGTCCATGCCGCCGTGGTCCATCCCGCCGTCGCTGGGTGTGGCCATCACGGTGGGGGCGCCCCAGGTGGTCAGCCACTGGGTCATGGTCTGGATCTCGGGGTCCTGGGCAGCCTCGATCTGGACCGCGAGCGCCTTGACCTCGGGGGAGGTGGCGTTGGCGGCAGCCAGGGCGGCCATCTCGATGGCCTGCTGGTGATGGGGGATCATCAGTTGGGCGAACGCGATGTCGGCTTCTGATCCGGTGGTCGAACCGGTGGCGGTGGCGCCGGCGCTGCTGGCGGGTGGGGAGCTTGTGCCCGCAGTGTCCTCGCTGGCGCAGCCGGCGAGGGCTGCGGCGACCGTGATCGCTGCGGCGATGGTGAGCAGGGGTCGTGTGCGCATTGCGTCGTCTCCTTGAAGTGGCGGCGCCGAGGGGTGTCCCGGCCCAGGGGGTGGTCGGGTCAGGTGATGTATTCGAGGCGGGTCATCATTCCGGCTTCGGCGTGGTAGGCGTTGTGGCAGTGGATCATCCAGGTGCCGGGGTTGGTGGCTGCGAAGTCGACGGCGACGGCGCCCATCGGGGGGACCAGGACGGTGTCCTTGCGTGGTCCGGTCCCGCCGGCGGGACCGAGTTGGAACGTGTGGCCGTGCACGTGCACCGGGTGACTCATCATCGAGTGGTTACTGATCCGGATCCGCCCGGCCTGGCCTGCTCGGATGGTCAGCGGAACGGTCTGGTCGTAGGTGCGCCCGTTGATGGTCCACACGTAGGGGCCCATGCTCCCCGCCAGGGCCAGACGCTGAACCGTGTCGGGGTCGCGCGCCGGTAGGGCGGCACCCGGCGCCACGGTGAGGGCGTCGACAGTCAGGGGGTAGCCGTCCAGTTCGACTGGCCGATAGTCGGGATCCGGGACGGCTCCGCCCCCGGTACGGATGATCGCCCGGGCCAGGCCGTCCTTGCCGACCGGCTCGGCCACCAGCGGGAACACCCCGTCGGCCAGGGTGATGGTCGCGTCGTAGCGTTCACCCATCCCGATCCGCAGCACCGGGGCGGTGACCGGGTTCACCGGGTAGCCGTCGGTGTGGGTCACGGTGAGGTCGTGACCGGC
>JBAVKQ010000056.1:0-4347 GCA_049688395.1 Candidatus Nanopelagicales bacterium | reverse complement strand
CTCCTCATCAGTCAGCTCAAGTGGGGCCTTCGGACGTCCGGTGCGCGGCATAGCCCATCGTATCATTTATCTCATGAAATAATGGCGCAGGACACTAGCATCACACGTCAGGAATTCCTGAGGTAAGTCTGAGACTGGGGTATGCCGCGGATCCGGACGCCCGAAAGCCCCCATTGACGTTGAGCCCTGAGGGGCGCGAGCAGTTGCTGCGGTGGTCGCGCCGGGCCAAGTCCTCCCAGGCATTGGCGTTGCGGTCGCGGATCGTGCTGAGGTGCGCCGAGGGCCTGGACAGCAAGTCGGTCGCGCCGGGTTGGGCGGTGCTGAGGCGACCGTGGGCAAGTGGCCCCGACGGTTCGGTGCCGACCGGCTGGACGGTCTGGTCGACAAGCCTCGGCCGGGTGGGCCGCGCACGATCGCCGATTAGCAGGGGGTGGCGTGATGGTCCAGAAATCGACACCGCCGCGCCGCTGACACTCACGGTCTTCATCACCTCACCGAACGCGGCTCCCCCTTGCGGGTTCATCCCGGACATGACGTGCCGGATCGCGCTGTCCTTGCCGGCGGCATCCACGCCTTGGAAGATCACCAGCAGGGCGCGGTGGTGGGACGCGTAGCGCAGTCGCTGCAGCGAGTTCAGTGGGCGACGTGGGCCTTCAACCGCTTCTTGTACTCCTTCTTCGAGGCGCAGAGCGGCTCGCCGATCGTGGGCCGATGGGTCTGGTCCACCTCGGATCCCGGGTCGACCCGGAATGCCGCGGGCTTGATTTTCATGAGTGCGCCTTCTGGGTTCCCGGGACTGGCGTGCCTGTGTTGGTGTGGGCGGCGCACCAGTCGCACCTACGTCGATCACCTGTGCCAGGGTGCTCGTTGCCGTTGGATGGTCTCCTGGCCGTAGGGGCACTCGCGGTTGTCGTGGTACACCGGGTCGTCGGGGTTGGTGTCGGTGTGGAAGGGGGTCACGTGTCCGATTCCGCGGGTTTGGTGGGGTCGAGGACCCGGTAGGCGAGCAGCTTGATCCGGTCGTTGACGAGGAACCAGATCAGCGCGTAGCCCCAGACGAACGCGGCCCATTTCCAGCCGATCGGTGTCATGAACACGCCGTACACGGCGATGAGGGTGGCGAGCGCTTGCGTGCCGAGCACGGCGATCAGCAGGACGCGGGCGGGGCGGATGGACCAGAACGGGCCTCGGGTTCGGGTCAGGAAGATCGTGAGGTGCCCAGCGACGGACAGCTTGAGGTACATCACCGTCTGGATGTGGCCGCGATCGAGGCCGAAGACCTGCTCCCCCAGGTAGAAGAGGCCGAACGCGGACACCACACCCAGAACGCCCAGGACGGTGGCGATGCCGAGCACGACGCGCATGTTCCAGGACTCGGGCTGATCCTTGTAGTGGACGTTGTCGTAGGCGATGGACAGGATCGCTGCGTCGTTGAGCAGCGCGAGCATCACGATCATCACGGCGGTCAACGGGTAGAAGTTGAAGACGAGGATCGCCAGGGTCATGAACAGCAGCACGCGCAGCGTCTCGGCGATGCGGTACATGGCGTAGCTGTTCATCCGCTGGAAGATCCGCCGGCTCTCCTTGATCGCGTCGATGATCACGCTCAGCCCGGGGGTGAGAAGCACGATGTCGGCGGCCGCGCGGGCGGCGTCGGTGGCCCCGGAGACCGCGATGCCGCAGTCGGCCTTCTTCAGCGCGGGGGCGTCGTTGACCCCGTCGCCGGTCATCCCGACGATGTGGCCCTGCCTCTGCAGGATGTCGATGATGTGGAACTTGTGCTCGGGGAACACCTGGGCGAAGCCGTCGGCGGATTCGATGGACTCGGCCTTCGCCGTGGTCTCCTCGCGTTCTGAGTCGCCCAGGCTGCTGGCATCGAGGATGTCGGCGCCCAGCCCCACCTTGGTGGCGGTCTCCGTGGCGATGGCCAGGGCATCACCGGTCACCATCTTGACCGCCACACCCATCGTGCCCGCGGTCGCGATCATGGACTTCGCGTCCTCGCGGGGTGGGTCGAACAGGGGCAGCACGCCGAGGAACTGCCACGGGCCGTCCCCATCGGCGCGGGCCACACCCAAGGCGCGGAACCCGCGCGCTGCGAAGTCGTCGACCGCCGTGTCCACCGCGGGCGCCAGCGCCTCGGCCTCGGGGGACAGCGCCAGGATGACCTGCGGCGCGCCCTTGGTGACCTTGAACGGCTCGCCGTCCGCGGTCTGGACGGTGGCCTGGGTGCGCTTGTGCACGGGGTCGAACGGCTGGAAGTGCGTCACCTGGTACTCGCCCAGGGCGTCGCCGTCCGCCAGGCCGTCGATGACCGCCAGGTCGATGGGGTCGTCGTTGTCGGCGCGGGAGGCCAGCGCCCCTTGCAGGACCACCTCGCCAGGGGACACGTCACCTACGCTGAACGGGTCACCCAGGGTCAACGCGTTCTGGGTCAGGGTGCCGGTCTTGTCCGCGCACAGCACATCGACCCCGGCCAGCTCCTCGATGGCCACCAGCCGGCTCACGATCGCCTGCTTCGTGGCCAGCAGGCGGGCACCGACGGCCATCGTCACCGACAGCACAGTCGGCATCGCCACCGGGATCGCCGCGACGGTCAACACCAGGGCGAACTGCACCGTGGACAGGATCGGGTCCCCGCGCAGGGTGGCCACGGCGATGATCACCGCGACCAGGGCTCCGGCGAGCAGGATCAGGTAGTTGCCGATCCTGAGCACCGCGCGCTGGAAGTGGCTGACCGTGTCCACGTCCTGAACCAGCTGCACCGTCCGGCCGAAGTACGTGCGTGCACCGGTGGCATAGACCACCGCGCCGATCTCACCCTGCCGGATGATCGACCCGGAGAACACCGCATCGCCGGGCTTGCACGTGGCCGGAAGCGACTCCCCGGTCAGCGCCGACTGGTCCACCTCGACCGGATCTCCCTCGAGCAGACGCGCATCGGCCGGGACGATGTCCCCCAGCCGCAGCCGGATGACGTCACCAGGAACCAGCTCCCGCGCAGGAGGGGTGACCCACTCACCGTCGCGCATGGCCCGGGCGTTGATCGCCAGACCGGCCTTGAGCGCCTCGATCGCGTTGCCCGCCTGGTGCTCCTCCCAGAAGCCGACCACCGCATTGGCCACGAGCAGCAGGAGGATGATGAAGAAGTCCGGCCAGTGCCCGACCACCGCGGACAGGACCACCGCGACCTCGATCATCCACGGGATCGGACCCCAGAAATAGCCGAGGAACTTCAGCACCGGATTGGCCGTGTGCTCAACGACCTCGTTCGGCCCGTACTCGGCCAACCGCTCCTGGGCCTCAACCTGGCTCAGCCCGTCAGGCGATGTCCCCAGCTTCGTCATGACCTCCGCCACAGGCAGCGTCTTCAACTCGTCGCTGGCACCCGAACCGGACCCGGGCGCCGCGTCGACGTCACCGGGGTTAGCGGAATCTGAGGTCATGACGACTTGTCGCCCGTCTCGGCACTGGTCTCGCCGGCGTTCCCGGCAGGTTCCGGCGCCGACCTTGTCAGCATAGACTCGTTCGCGGGACCGCGCCCCGGGCCACGGGCCGGGAGCGGCATCGGATCCTCCGGCTGGTGGACATCCTTGATCGCGGAACGACGTGACCGTGGGCCAGCCTACCCAGCCCTCCCGGAGACAGGTAGGGCTGTGGGGGACTGTGGCCATCGGCATCGGCGGAATGTCGGTGGCGGGATCTTCGCGGTCCTGGGGCTGTATGTCCAGATCGCCGGCGGTGGGGCCCCGATCTCATTCCTCGTGGCCGGCCTGGTGGCACTCCTGACCGCACGGTCATACTCGCTGTTGTCGAGGTCCTACCCAAGCCGCGGCGGCACCGTGACCTTCGTGAACCGCGCGTTCGGCACCGGGCTGTTCTCCGGCGGGATCAACATGCTGCTGTGGGTCAGCTACATCGTCATGCTCGCGCTCTACGCGTCCGCGTTCGGCAGCTACGCGGCCAGTTTCCTGCCCGAAGGAGCCATTGGTACGGGCAAGCACGTGTTCGTCACCGGCGTGCTCGCGCTCATCGCCATCCTGAACGTCGCCGGAGCATCGACAGTGGCCCGGACCGAGCGACTCGTCGTGGCAGTCAAGATCGCCATCCTCGTGGTGTTCGTGGCCGTGGGCATGGCTGGCATCTCGGCGTCCCGGCTCGCGCCGGACCAGTGGATCTCCGCGGTCTCCCTGGTCGCCGGCGGCATGATCATCTTCCCTGCTTAGCCTCGATCCGTGGATCGGCCGGGGGGTCGGGGGTTGGTTGTCGGCGGGTCTGGACGTGAGAGTGCCTTCACGGTCGGAAGAATTGGGAGTGTCGAGTTCCTGATTCGTTCGAGTCGAGAAG
>JBAVKQ010000055.1:0-10020 GCA_049688395.1 Candidatus Nanopelagicales bacterium | reverse complement strand
ACCCGGCCCTCCCGAGCCCGCCGCCGGACGCCGCCGGCGACCAGCCCGCGGAGGAGCGCATCCTGCGCGCGACGATGGCCGCCCTGGCCGAGCTCGACCCGGCCGCGGTCACCATCAAGCAGCTCTGCCGTGCCGCTCAGGTGACGCCGCCCACGATCTACTACCACTTCGGCAACAAGGACGGCCTGCTCGCTGCCGCGGTCGAGCGGCTCGTGGACGATTGGCTGGCCGCTGTCGACTCCTCCGTGAGCCGGGACACCGGGCTCGCGGTCACCCTCGACCAGGCCACCGCGGCCTGGACCGCGGCGATCACCTCCCCGACCCGGCCGCTCGCGGTCTTCGCGTGGGCCACGCTGCTGCTGGCCTACTCGTCGGAGCAGGCTCAGGCGGCGTTGGTCCGCGCCCGCGACCGGGGCCGGGCGATGATCGCCGAGGTGGTCGCCCTGCACGTGGGCCCGGGTCCACTGGTGGCCGTGCTGGCCGGGCTGCTCGTCGACTCGGTGATCGCGTCGGCCGTGCAGTACGAGCTCGACCACGACGACGAGGCGCTGCGGACCAGGCTCGGCGCCCTCGGGATCAGCATCCGCATCCTCGTGAGCGCAGGTTCCATCACCAGTTAGGGCCTGTCTGATGGATGTACATCGGAGCCGGGACATTCGATGGACCCGGGGATGATGCCGGTGCCGGTGCGGTGGTTGCGGGCGGTCTTGCCGTAGCAGGCAGCGAACCCGCGCCACTGCTCGAGCCGGACGAACGACCGACCCACGACGCTGCGGGCCTTGCAGGGCTCGGTGTCGAACGCGGGCGATCGCCCGACCCTGCGCCACGCCGTGATCACCACCGCCCAGGAACGCCGGCGTCCCCCTACGCGACGCCCAGATCCTGGCCGCCACGCAGACCCCCGCACCACCGAGCACTACGACCGCGCCCGCAGGATCCTTGACCGACACGGCGTGCACTTCTCACCGTCTACGCCACGGCGAACCCCGGGACGTGGGGGCAGATGCGTGTTGCCCCCTTCCGCCGCGAAAGAGCGTCGAGGCGAAAGCCGACGTGCGCCCCCACACACGCACTCGGAAGCCCCTTGGCATGTTGGCAGAATGTTGGCAGGACCGGCCGAACTACCCCGTACACCAGCGAACTCGCGCGGACAAGCATTCCCGGGATGACCTGCGACGATAGCCAAGCCTGAGCATGAATCAGAGCGAGGATCAGGGGGCAGTGAATCTCTCATAACCCAGAGGTCGCAGGTTCAAATCCTGCCCCCGCTACCAGTAACACCGCAGGTCAGAGGCCAGTTCCCGGGAAACCAGGGACTGGCCTCTGGCGTTTATGTCAGCAATTCGTCAGCAGCGGATGTCGCGGGATGGGGGCGGATTCCGCCGAACCGGTACGAACTGACGGTCGGCACCGGGCCACGCGGACGAGCCTTTGTCCGCGTTGGGGTGTGGCCGTGACCCGCCCGCAGACACGGTTGTGGATAGCGCGGGCAGTGGTTCGGGTCGGACTTGCGCGCCGGCAAGTTCCTTGAGGCCCTACTAGCGCGCTTCCACCCTTGTCGTGGCCTCTGGCTGGCCTTGCTCACTACGGAACAGTCTCTCGCGCTCAGCAGCGACGACTTCTCTGGCGAGTTCGGCCTCGGAGACGTCGAACGCTTCGGGGGCGCTGCCTGCCGTCTCGCTCACCCGGGCGAAGTCCTGGAAGAGCGCGCGCTTCTTGGTGAGGATCTCGGTGATGCGTTGGTCGACGCCCTGTTCCGAGAGCAGGCGGTGGACCTGCACGGAGTGCAGTTGCCCCATGCGGTGGGCGCGGGCAATTGCCTGCCATCCAGTGGTGGGCTTGAGTTGAGGTTCGCAGATGACCACAACGGAGGCGGCTTGGATGTTTAGCCCAACGCCGCCAGCCACGATCTGGGACACCAGGACGGCACCGTGGCCGGCGGCTGAGAACCGGTCGATCATGACCTGCCGGGCAGCGGCGGGCACGGATCCGGTGAGCGGGCCGAAGACCTGGCCGGGCAGGGAGCGGGTGATCTGGTCGAGGACGCTGAGGAAGTGTGAGAAGACGATGACCCGGCGGCGGTTGTCCTCGGCTTCCGCGACGATCTCGATCAGCCGAAGCACCTTCTCGGACTTGCCGCTGTGTGCAATGGCGGCTTGGCGCATGGCCATGAAGTTCCCGGCCGCGACGGCCTCGCGGTACGCGGTGGCGTCGGGGGAGGACATGGGCAGCCATTCCTCGACTTCGACGAGTTCGGGGAGCTCGGTCAGGACGTCCTCTTGATTGCGGCGCAGGTAGGCGGGGGCGACTTGGCGGCGGAATCGTCGCGGGGCCAGCTCTGTGGCATCGACGACCAGCTCGGGGCGCAGGTAGCCGACGAGCGTGCGGAACTCGTCGATACGGTTCTCCAGGGGAGTTCCCGTGAGCAGGATTGCCCGATCGGTCAGGCCGATGATCGTGGCGGTGTCAGATTGTCTGTGTAACGGAGATCCGGGCGCCCAGTTGACGTTCACCGACCTTGATGGGCATCGGATCACCGCAGTCCTGACCAACACGCCCCCGGGCGTGGTCCCCTTCCAGGCACCCGGTCTCGAGCTGCGTCACCGCCAACACGCCCGCGTCGAGGACCGGATCCGTGAGGCCAAGGCCAGCGGGCTGCGCAACTTCCCTTGCCGGGCACTGCCCGAGAACACGGCCTGGCTCGAGACCGTGCTGGTCGCCACCGACCTGATCGCCTGGACCCAACTCATCGCATTCCACGACCACCCCGCCCTGGGGCGCTGCGAGATCCACACGTTCCGCTACCGCGTCCTGCACATCGCCGCCCGGCTCACCCGAGGCGCCCGACGCACCCACCTGCGCCTGGACAAGGCCTGGCGCTGGGCCACCCAGATCGCCGAAGGGTTCCACCGAATACGCGCAGCCTTCCCCTGACCACCCGCGCACCAGCGCCCGACCCGAGGCACCCGCAGACCACAACCGGCCCACCAGCCGGGCCACAGCCACGCCCGAAACCCGCCAGCACCCCGAAACCCGGCAAACCAGACATCCCGCGACCACGCGCCCGGGCCGCATGACCGAGGCTAGAACGGTACTCCGCACCTCACGATCACGTTCGCGTAGCTCGTGGTCTCACCCGTGCGCACCACGAATTCTGCGTCGGCGACTTGCCGCTTGAACTCCTCGTGGGGAACGTACGCGAGCGGCGTGATCCGCCCGGAGATCCACTGGTCAGCCTCGGTCCTGCGCACCTCCTCGGCGGCGATTCCTCCATCAGCGACCACCTCATGCAGGAGGGCATCGAGGACATCCGTGAACCGGGGGACGCCGAACACGACGGAGAGATCGATGACCTCGACGCTCCGTGGAACGGGCAGTCCGCAATCCGAGACGACGAATGTGTTCGTGTGGCCCAGACGCGCCACTGCATGGGCCAATGCGGGGTTGAGGAGCCCTGATCTCTTCATTTCACACCGCCTCCGGGAGGATGTCACTTTCGGTGGGATAGGAGGGCTGAGCTCCTGTCCCAGTACACGCGAACGCCCCGACACGGGCGGCGAAGGCGGCCGCGTCCAGCAGTGATTGCCCACGGGCGAGTCTGGTGGCGAGCGCGCCAACGAACGCATCGCCAGCTCCCGTCGTATCGACGGCTGACACCGTGGGTGATGGCACAAGCTTCACGTTGCCGGCCTCGCCGACGAGGGCGCCGTCGGCCCCCAGTGTCAGGACCACCGACCTCACGCCTGCCCGGAGGAGTTCGTGGGTCATGGCGCGTTCCGCCCCGTGATTCCCGCTGTCCCCGTGGGGAGCCTCCACAGGGCAATCGATAAGTTCCAGGGCCAATGCCGCCTCGTGTTCGTTGACCACCAGAGGATCGGCCGCTAGCACGACGGAACGATCCACTTCGAGGACCGGTGCCAGATTGACCACGAGCCGACCGGCCGCCAACTCGGCTGTGCGCTCGATGCCGGAACGAGGTATCTCTCCCTGGATCACAACAATCGCGGCTCTCGAGATCACCTCGGCCGCCTTATCAACGGCGGCAGCTTCCATCGAGTCGTTCGCGCCTGCGATGACGATGATGTTGTTCTCCCCCACTGAGTCGACAACGACAACGGCGAGCCCGGTGGGTCCACGGTGGACCGCGACGTGATCGAGGTCCACCCCTGCCGCGCGGAGCAGCGAGGTCGCCGGACCGGCGTGGGGGTCGTCCCCCACTGCCCCGACCATATGGACGTCTCCTCCGAGGAGCGCCGCGGCGAGCGCCTGGTTTGCGCCCTTGCCACCGGGCATGATCTCGCCACCGGTTCCGTGGAGCGTCTCCCCCGGCCTGGGGTGACGCTCCACGTGGATCATCAGGTCCGCGTTGAGCGAACCTACGACGACGATTGTGTTGCTCATTGGAAATCGGCCACGTTGTCCTTGTTGACCGCGACCACCTTGACTGGAACCACCGCGGTGGTCTCATCCCCGTCCAGTGCCTTCTTGGCCTGCTGCACTGCGAGCTTGCCGAGTTCATCAGGCTGCTGGGCGATCGACGCCGCCATGGTGCCGTTACTGATCGCGGACAGCCCGTCCTCCGTGCCGTCGAATCCCACCACGGAGACCTTCTTGCCCGCACGCGAACCAAGTGCTTCTATCGCACCGAGGGCCATCTCGTCGTTCTCGGCGAAGATCCCCACAACACCGGGGTTCGCCTGGAGGAGGTTGGTCGCGACGTCGAGACCCTCTGAACGATCGAAGTTGGCGGTCTGCTTTGCGACGACCTTGATCTTGGGGAAGGCGGCAATGCCCTCCTCGAAGCCTCGGCCCCGTTCCCGCGACGCGGAGGACCCAGCCACGCCCTGAAGAACGACCACGTCGCCGGACTCACCGATCGCCTGTGCGAGCGCCTCGGCCGCGAGAGTGCCGCCCTGGACATTGTCTGAGGACACGAAGGAGGTGACCTCCACGTCAGTCACTCCGCGGTCGACCGCCACCACCGGGATGTCCGCGTCGAGCAGCGCCGTCACTCCAGGAACCGCCGCATTGGAGTCAACCGGGTTCACAATGACAGCAGCCGCGCCCGTCGAGAGTGCGTTGCTGAGCTGGTTCGTCTGGGTGATCGCATCGTCCTGGGCATCCTGGACTTCCAACGTGAGACCAAGTGTGTCAGCCTCTGCTTGCGCCCCATCTCGTAGTTGTACGAAGAACGGGTTGGACAATGTAGACAGAGCGAGATAGACGGTTTGCCCGCCTCCGCCATCCGCTGCGTCCCCGCCCCGGCCACATGCGGCGAGGCCCGTGACGCTCAGTGTCGCTGCCGCGACAAGCGCAGCTGCCTTCTTGAGGCCCATCATCGTGTCCTTTCGGTTGGGTGTACTCATAGCTGGGATCAGTCCTTTTTGCGCAGGGAATCCATACCAACTGCAACGGCAATGACGACGCCGATGACAACCTGCTGCCAGAAGGACGAAACATTGAGGATGTTCAGTCCGTTGCGGATGACCGCCAGCAGCAGCGCGCCGACGAGTGTGCCGAAGGCTGTGCCGACTCCACCCGCGAGTGATGCTCCACCGATGACAACCGCGGCGATGGCGTCCAACTCATATCCCGCACCTGCGGTCGGCTGCGCGGAGGACAGCCGGCCCGACAAGACCAGTCCAGCCAACGCAGCAAATAGGCCCGACAAGGCATAGACGGTGACCAGCACCCTCTTCACGGGGATGCCGGAGAGCCGTGCGGCCTCGATGTTGCCTCCGATCGCGTACATCGATCTACCCATGACGGTCTTGCTGAGAATGAACGCGCACACGAGGCCCGCAATGGCCATCATGATGATTGGCACCGGTATCGGGCCCACACTCGAGCCGAGGAAGTCGACGGCCTCGGGAGTGTTGATGGGCTTACCGCCTGAGATCACCAGCGTCAATCCACGGGCGATGGTCAGCATGGCGAGGGTGGCAATGAAGGGAGGCAACTTGCCGAACGCGACGGCGAATCCGGAGGTAGCGCCGACGAGCGAGCCCACACCGAGGCCAACGATAAGCGCAAGCCAACCCGGTAGGCCCCACTCCACGAACACGAATGCCGTGGACATGGCGGCCAGAGCGGCGACGGATCCCACCGATAGGTCGATGCCCGCCGTCACGATGACGAAGGTCATCCCGAACGCGAGGATTGCTATGACCGCAGCCTGGATGCCGACGTTCAACAGGTTCCCCGAAGTGAGGAAGTTCGGAGTCGCGATGAAGAGAGCTATACAGACGACGACCAAGCCAACCAGTGCTCCGTTGTTGGCCAAGAAGTGGTTCACCTGGTCCATGGACCTGGTGTGTGGCTTGTCATCCGTCGTGGTCGAATCGCTCATTTCGTGCTCTCCTCTGGGGAAGACCTGCCCTGGTCGCCGACATCTCTAACCGCCAACGTCATGACAGCGTCCTGCGTTGCTTCTGATGCTGGGATCTCACCGGAGACGCGGCCCCGGCTCATGACGAGCACTCGATCACTCATCCCGAGGACCTCGGGGAGATCGCTGGAAACCATCACCACGGCACCGCCCCTCGCCGTGACCTTGTTGATCAACTCATAGATTTCGACCTTCGCTCCGACGTCAACGCCGCGAGTCGGTTCGTCGAGGAGCAGTACGTCCGAGTTTGCAAGCATCCAACGCCCGAAGACAACTTTCTGCTGGTTCCCGCCCGAGAGGTTCTGGATCCGCTGGTTCAGTCCGGCCATCTGAATTCGAAGTGTTGTAGCGACGTCTCCGGCCCGTTCGCGTTGGCCCTTGAGGTCCGCGAGCCCCAAATGGGAGGTCTCGTAGAGCGTGGCGTATCCAAGGTTGTCGTTCACGTCCGCAATCAGTACCAGGCCCTCACTCTTTCGATCCTCGGGCACGAGTCCGATTCCGGACCTGATGGCAGTGGCCACGTCATTCTTGGGAATTTCCTCCCCATGCACCGTGACGCGGCCCGAATCGTAGTCGTCGGCGCCAGCCACGGCGCGGACAACCTCAGTTCGTCCGGCACCCACGAGACCTGCGATACCGAGTACCTCTCCTGCACGCACCGAGAACGCGATGTCAGCGAATGCGCCCTCACGCGTGAGCGCTTCGACCGTGAGGACGGTGTCACCAATCTCGGGGACGGACCGAGGGTACTGTTTGTCGATACTTCGTCCGACCATGAGCTGGACCAGTTCCTCCTCAGGCGTGTCAGCCGGGACATCCTTGACGAATTGGCCGTCCCGAAGGACCGTGACCATGTCGCCGATTTCCGCTACTTCATCGAGGTGGTGGCTGATGAAGACCATCGCGACATTCTTCACACGAAGATCTTCGACGACGTCGAACAACTGGCGGATCTCGCGGCCCGTCAGGGACGCCGTGGGTTCGTCGAGGATCAACATTCGGGCGTTCAGGCTGAGGGCTTTGGCGATCTCAATGAGTTGTTGCTTCGCGACCCCCAGCCGCCCGACGTGCGTGTCGAGGGGTATGTCGAGGCCGATCCGGTCCAGCGCGGCTCTCGCAAGCCGGTTCATCTCGGACTTGTCGACGAGTCCGTAGCGTTGCGGGGTTCTGCCGAGCATCACGTTCTCGGCAACGGACAGGTTCGGCGCGAGGTTGAGCTCTTGGTGAATCGTGGCAATCCCATGGGCCTCCGAGGCCTTGATGTCCGGCAACTTGGCTTCTTTGCCGTCGATGACGATCCGCCCGCCGTCAGGCTGGTACATGCCCGCCATCATCTTGATCAAGGTTGACTTTCCGGCACCGTTTTCGCCGAGAAGAACCTGAACCTTCCCCGGATACACGGAGACCGAGACGTCATCGATCACGGTGACCGGTCCGAACCTCTTCGTGACGTGTTCGAGCGACAGTACGGGTGGGGCTGTCGAGCCCGCGGTCGTCCCAGCGTTCGCATCCATGCCTTCACCTCTCCCAGAGCGGCGTGATGGCCGGCGTTGCCAAGCAACACACGGGGTAGGTTGCGTCGAGCGTTCCATCGCTTCTCAGAGCGAGCGTGACAATCATCTTGTTGCCTGAATCGGACACGCCAGCCCCTCGGAACTTCTGGCCATCCCACACGACTCGCCGTGCCCCGGGCCACCGGTCGTGCGCAGAGATGTCGTACGAGTCCGGAACCGCGTGCGCGATCTGTACGGTTCGAGTATTGCCGGGATCCAAGTAGTACTCACCGGCGATGTCTGGCGCGGAGGAGGTGCCTTGCGTGGGGAGGGTCCCGGGTTCTCGTCACGGTCGAGGACGATCGGGAGGACGGCGGCAGCGCCGATGATTGCCACGCTCAGGGTCACAGACGATCCAAGGCCCACGTTGGCCTCCACTCGTTGCCATGCCGGCCTCCACCATCGGAACCGACCTTTCCATTGAGATTGGCACGCCGGACCCGGGGTCAGCAGAGCCAAACGTCCCTCAATGGCCCATGACCATCGGCGACGTCCTCCCACGAGCCCCGCAGGGCGCGGACGCGACGAGGTGGTCATGCGCCAGACCTGCTTATGAGGCTTCGCCTCTGACCGCCGAGGCTTGGGGCTGGCTTGGTGAGTCACTCGTGGTCATTCTGGGGGGATGGCTGGCATGGTGACGCGGTTTGGGCGCTGCTGCCCATCGGTGTGGCCAATCAGGAGAACCTGGGCTTTGACACCTACCAGGTAGCCCAGACCGCCGCGGTCATCGGGCAGATCGGCGCCGTCGTGGGGGTCTTCATCCGCAGCCGCAACCGCGAGTTGCGTGGAGTAGCGGGGGCCGCCGGCCTGACCGGCTTCTTCGGCATCACCGAACCGGCGGTCTACGGGGTGACTCTGCGATTGAAGTCACCGTTCATCGCCGGGTGCACGGCGGGGGCGACCGGCGCGGTGGTGATGTCGTTCTTCGGCACGAAGTACTTCACGTTCGCAGGCCTGCCTGCGCCGCTGACGATCATCAACTCCTACGACGCGGATCACCCCAGTTCCCTGCCCGGGATGATCATCGGGTCCTTAGTGGCCAGAGCCGTCTGCGAAGGTCATTGGGGACTTCCTTGATGTCCGCAAAATGTCCGCAGGACCCGCCGAACGGACCCGGATTCGCGCGAACGCCTGCGAACGATGAGTGCCGTCTGACCTGCCACGATGACCGAATCTGAGCACGAATCGGGGTGGCGTCTGCGTGCATGTCAATCTCTCATAACCCAGAGGTCGCAGGTTCAAATCCTGCCCCCGCTACCAGTAACACCGCAGGTCAGAGGCCAGTTTCCGGGAAACCGGGGACTGGCCTTCTGCGTGAGTGGCTGCGGACATGTGCGGACATCGGACGCCTGCGAACGGTTGCGGACGACTCGCGACCTCTAGGTCAGCCGAGGAACAGCGCGGGGATTCGCGTCGTGCCCTGTTGACCCAGTCCGGGATCCTGGCGCGGACCGTGGCCGTGCAGGACGCCAACTCAGAGCCGCCCTCGTCCCCGTGGGAGTGCCCACCGTGGTCTTCTCGCATCTGGTGCGCACTGCAGCCGCAAGGGGAAGAGCTCACCCCAAGCGACTGATCCGCGCTGGCGAACGATCAGCATGGCGAAGCCCGTTGACCAACGCCGGCGGAGACCGAGATCAGATCCGACAGTCCCACCGCGGGGATTGCCTGGCCGGGTTGATGCCCTGGGAGCGTCCTATCGCCCACTGTGACGCGGCACCATACCTGGGGATGCTTCACTACGCGGTACTCACAGAAGGGAGGCGATCATCACACCATGCGGACTCCAGCGAGGCGTAGGACGAGCGCGCAGGTGACCTTGTCCCCTTCCGCCGACATGGCGCTGCGGGCAAATTGGGGGTGTGGGGTGGAGACAGGGCATGACGCAGAGGAGTGGTTTCGTCAGTTGGTTCGCCGCGGCAGGCGCGGCGTCCCTGTTGGTCGCCTGCGCCACGTCGTCCGACGAGTCGTCTTACTCGGGCACCGCGGCTTCCGCCACCGGTCCGCAGGCCTCGGCTCCACCGTCGCTCAGAGGCGCGGAGACCGTCGCTCAGCCGCCAGCCCCCTCGGCCATTCCGGTGC
>JBAVKQ010000054.1:0-2189 GCA_049688395.1 Candidatus Nanopelagicales bacterium | reverse complement strand
CAGCGGAGCCATGTCCGACAAGGACTCGTTGACATCGAACACGATCGCCTCAACGGCCATGAGGCCTCCTTTTCAGCGGGTCGGGGGCGGGCCTCCAGCATGGACCCCTAGGCCGCGCAGTGGCCAGGTCAGCCCTCCGCGCGGCCAGGATCGAAGTTGGCACAGCAGTCCCGGGCGCGACCGCAGTTTCTCGAGAACCGAAGTGGACCGAAGGCCGCCCACGCTACGCTTCGCGCATGGCCGAGCCCGTGAAGAACGTGCCGAACGGGCGCTGCGCCGAAGACGTCATCGCCGCACTCGAGGACGAGCAGACGGCTGCTGACAGTCGAGCGCTGGTGGGGATCATGCAGCGACTCACCGGACATGAGCCGCGCGTGTGGAACGTCGCCACGATCGGGTTCGACAGCTACCACTACCGGTATGACAGTGGTCGCGAAGGGGATGCGCAGGCGATCAGCTTCTACCCGAGGAAGGGCAAGATCACCATCTACCTCATGGATGGCACGGCGCGGTACGCCGAGCTGCTGGCGGACCTCGGCCAGCACACGACGAGTCGTGTCTGCCTGTATCTCAAACGCCTGAGCGACATCCAGGTGCCGGTGCTCGAGGAGATCCTGAGACAGTCGTACGTGAACGTGAAGTCGCAGGACGGCGAGATGAAACGGGTCGAATAGCCCAGCCTGTCCGGCCCCCAGCGCTAGCCCCGCGCACCTCCGCACCGACCGCCGACGCCGTGCCTTATGCGGCTCCTGACCTGGAGTCGCCATCAACCGCCCGGCTCGCGGCGATGTGGGCTATGGCATTGTCGGCAATGGCGGTGTCTGATGGATTCAGGAGCAAGACGCTGAACTGGCGCCTGCTGGAGGCGGGCACGCGGCACCCCCTCGGGAGGGACCTCGGCCCCGGTCGAGGTGGCAGATATGTTGGCCGACGGCACAACTCCTACTCGAACCACGGCCCGCCAAAGTCGCGTCTGGCTTTGCGCCAGATGTGGCGGCCGAGAACGATCGACCCGATGGAAAGCGCCGCCAGCCACCAGATCGGCGGAGGCATCAGCGACACCGGTAGCCCGCCGACCCCGAGGGCAACGAGCGTGCCGCCGGACCTCTTGCGGTTCCAGGCGGTTGACCCGACCGCGTTGCCGTAGCGGTCTCCGTGTTGGCGTTGCTCCTCGCGGTCTTCCTCCCAGCGCTTCCTGGCCTGTTCCTGCCACTCGGGGGAACCGTGTTCGCCGCGCACCAGCCGATTATCGACGATCGGGAGCCGTAGGAGGCCCGCACTCCGGCGTTCCTGACCGTCCGGTAGCGGAGGAACTACCGGTTGAGGCCCACGTTCGGCGACGTTGTCTGTGCCCAGAGCGGTACCAGGCGCCACCCGACTCGCCCGACCTCGATCGTCGTGCCGCCCGGCCGTGGGACGCTTACCGAATGGATGAGCGCTCCCCAGAGCAGCCCGTGGGCGGCAGAGCCTCGTCGTCATGGGCCTCATGGTCGGCATCGGAGGCGTTGGCGCATGCGCGCTCGTAGAGCCACGCCTGATGATTTCGACGCCCTCGTCGGCTTCCCCGACGGCCCAGGTGTGGTGGGTCTGCCCCGCGAGGAGGTCCTTCGGGATTTCGAGGCTAGGCGCATGCGGCCGGAGTGGTCCTGGGTGCTCGAGGTGGATGGACGACTGATGGGTCGTGCCCTGTGGTGGGGTCGAGGCGAGTCTGTGCCGAGTGCTCTGGATGCTCTGGACGTCCTGCCGGAGATTGATGATCCACGGGCGGCCGCGGTCGAGATGCTTCGTGGCGGACATGCGGACTTCGCCGTGTCCAGCGAGCGTCTGCTGCTCCCGTACACCCTGCGGCTGCCCGGAGGCTGGCGTGACGACGCCCAGGCCAGCAGCGCGGTGACGTGGCGATGTGGGGCCATGTCTGACGTCGGGCTCACCCGCTCCCTCGAGCGGCGCCAGTACGCCTGGACTCCCGAGATGGGGATCCCGGAGCGCAGCCACCGGGTCGTCTTCCGGCAGGGTTCGGACGCCGAGTTCGTGGAGTTGTTTCGCGACGCCGCTCGGGGCAGCTTAGCCTCGATCCGTGGATCGGCCGGGGGGTCGGGGGTTGGTTGTCGGCGGGTCTGGACGTGAGAGTGCCTTCACGGTCGGAAGAATTGGGAGTGTCGAGTTCCTGATTCGTTCGAGTCGAGAAG
>JBAVKQ010000053.1:0-2154 GCA_049688395.1 Candidatus Nanopelagicales bacterium | reverse complement strand
AGGCGTGAGTCCTTGGGGTGAAGCCGCGAGAGCGGCCGGGTGCTCCCCACCCGAACCCGACAGCTCACCTCGCAGGCGCCTGGAGGAGAAATCACCATGGCTCTACTGACCCGTGCCCGCGGCATGGCCCTGGCTGGCGCCACGGCCCTGGCCGTCGTGCTCCCGATCTCACCGATGGCGTCTGTGCCCGCCGCGTCCGCCGTCCCTGCCCCTCGGGTGTCCGTCGAGAACAGCGTCGCCGCGACCGTCGCCACGGGGGACCGCAAGAAGAAGACCTCCCGCAGCTCCCGGTCGTTCGCAGCCCGTGCCTCGAGGGTCATGCGCACCGGGAACTCGCTGAAGGGCGTGCCCTACCGGTACGGCGGTTCGACCCCACGCGGCTTCGACTGCTCCGGGTTCACGTCCTACGTGTACCGCAAGGCTGGTGTCAGCCTGCCGCGCAGGGCATCTGCCCAGCGGGCCAAGGCCAGGCGTATTTCGCGCAGCAGCGCCCGCGCCGGCGACCTGGTGTTCTTCCACAACTCGAGTGGCCGGGTGTACCACGTGGGTATCTATGCCGGTGGCAATCGGACCCTGCACTCGGGGAGGCCCGGTACTCGGGTCAGCACCGTCAACATCTGGACGCGTAACGTGACTTTCGGTCGCGCACTCTGATCCTGCCCGTTCCGGCGGTCCGGTACGTCGGCGTCGGGCCGTGCTTCCCCCGGCGCGCCATGGGGAGGGGTCCGGTCGCGGGAGTTCGACAGCGACGATCGCGCGGAGTGCGGAGCCTCAAGTCACCCCAGCGGGAATGCGTCGCACCACCTCCAGGGTGCCTCCTCGTGGGAGGATCCGGGCATGTCAGCGTCGGCCGTGCTCCTCGAGTGGAGCCCCAGTCGGCCGGACCGTTCCCGCCGCCGGCGTTCCCGGCGCCGTTTCGTGACCCTGGTGGTTGCCGTGGCCGCCGTCACGGTCGCTGTGCCCGCCGGCGCGGTCGCGGACGTGCTGCGCTGGGCGGGGGTCGATGACCGGACCCCCACGGATGCCATCGTGGTCCTCGGCGCCGCCCAGTACCAGGGCGCCCCGTCACCGGTTCTTGCCAACCGGTTGGCTCACGCCCTCGAGTTGGTCGAGGCTGGGGTCAGCGAGCGCGTGATCACTGTCGGCGGGTTCCAGCCCGGTGACATCACCTCCGAGGCCCAGACCGGCAAGGAGGAACTCGTTGCCGACGGCATGCGCCGCGCCCAGGTGATCGCACTGCCGTTCGGTGGGAACACCGAGGAGTCCATGAAGGCTGTCGCGGCGATCGTGAAGTCCGAGGGCTTGGACTCGGTCACGCTCGTGACCGACCCGGCGCACTCGGCCCGCGCGCGCGCCCTCGCCGAGCAGTTCGGCCTCGACGCCCGCGTCTCCTCGACCGAGGACGGCCCGGGGACGTCCCTGACCAGCGAGTACCTGCTACGCGAGTCCGCCGGGCTGATCACGGTGTGGCTCGATCGCTAGCAGCATTCGGAAGCCACCCACGCCGCGGGCATCTTCGAGCCCCGGATTCAGAAGGGCTGCCACACCTCCCCACCATCCATGGTCAGCACCTCGTATGGGTTGGGCGTCAGCGCGCGTCTCGCGACTGTGAAGACATCTCGGCGTCGCCCTCGACCGGGTCGGAGTCGGCGGATTGGGACCCCGCGGACTCCTCGGGGCTCGCTGGTACCAACCGGGCGGAGCCGAGGTTGGTCTGCGCCCGGCGCAAGTGCCGGACGAATGACCAGACCAGGAGGACTTAGGACGTCAGCAGGAACACGGAGACGACCGAGCCCAGCGGGCTGGGCCGGACCGTCGCCGGGTCGATCTCCTCGGCGGCGACCAACGCCGCCAGAACACCGTGCATGCCAACCTCCCAGCCTGTGACGTGCCGTGGGCACTAGTGTCGCAGCATCATGCCCCCCGCACGAACGGCCGGTCACCCTTCGCAGTGGCCCCCGCACATCCGTGAGCGCTACGGAGTCACCGACCGACCGCGCTGGGCGCCCGCCGCGCTGATCGGCCTGGGCCTGGCATTCCTCGCGTTCGTCACCTACCTCGGGCTGCGGATGTCGAACCCGGCGATCGACGCGGGGGTCCTGTCCTACAAAACAGTCTCCGACGCGCGGATGACGATCGGCTACGAGATCGAAC
>JBAVKQ010000052.1:0-57884 GCA_049688395.1 Candidatus Nanopelagicales bacterium | reverse complement strand
CGATCGGGTGGCCAGTGCGCTGCTGCACCTCTACGACCTCGTCCCGAACGTGGGCGGGCTCTACCCGCAGGCCGGTCAGGAGCTGTGGCGTGCGGTCACCGGCGTCGAGCCGCTGCTGCGCGGGCAGGTGGCGCGGTTGACGTCCCTGGACCGGATCGAGGCGCAGATGCCCGGCTCCCGGGCCGCCACGGCCGCGGTCGAGGCCGGCGGGATCGTCACCGCCCGGCTGCGCGCCGGCGCCGACGCGCTGGAGGACCTGATCGCGGCGGCGGTGCGGATGCTGGCGGCCCCGGATGTCGGCGACGGGGTACCGGACGCGCTGGCCCCGGCGATCGACTCGCTGGACGCCTTCGCCTACGGCCTGCACGCCGCTGATTCGGCCCGGCTCGGCCAGTAGCCCGCGCGCACCCCGGTCCGGCCGGCCGCAGCAGCCGCCCACGTGCGTCGCCCACGAAGGGCCGCTCGTGCCACCGGGCTCCAGGCCGACCCAGCATCCGCCGGGTACCCTGAGGGCTCACCCGGCACGAGATCCCCCGGAACCCCCAGGAGATGAGGAATCGGTGTTCGCACGTCCCGCCCGGCTGGTAGCCGTGGGTTGCGCCGCGGTGATCGTGCTCCTGGGCTGCACCCCCGACACCGAGTCGGCCCCGCCGACCACCGCTCGCAGCGGCTCGGCCAGCCTCCCCGATGTACCTGCCGACCTCGTGGAGTTCTACGACCAGCCGGTGCGCTGGTCGGGCTGCGACGGGGACTTCGACTGCACCCGGGTCCGGGTCCCCGTCGACTACGCCGACCCTTCGGGCGACAGCCTCGAACTGGAGGTCGTGCGCCTGCGGGCCAGGGGCGAGCCGCAGGGCTCCCTGCTGCTCAACCCGGGCGGGCCCGGGGGCTCCGGGGTGGACTACGCGCGGGCCGCGCGCGTCGTGCTGACCCCGGCAGTGACCGCCGCCTACGACGTCATCGGCTTCGACCCGCGCGGCGTGACCAGCTCCGAGCCCGTGGACTGCATCGACGACGCCGAGCTCGACGCGCTCTTCACCGCCGACGGCACCCCGGACACCCCGGCCGAGGTGGCCGACATCGCAGCGACCTCGACGCTGCTGGGCCAGGGCTGCAAGACCCGCTCCCCGCAGATCGCGCCGTACATGGACACGGTGTCCGCCGCACGCGACATGGACATCCTGCGCGCCGTGCTTGGGCAGGAGAAGCTGGACTTCCTGGGCAAGAGCTACGGCACCTACCTGGGCGCCCAGTACGCGGAGCTGTTCCCGGGCCGGGTCGGGCGGATGGTCCTCGACGGGGTCCTGCCCAGCTCGCTGAACTCCGACGAGATCACCTTCGGGCAGGCCAAGGCCTTCGATGTGGCCCTGCGCCGGTTCGTCGCGGACTGCGCCGGCCAGGACGACTGCCCGCTGCCGACGGGCAGCGTCGACGAGGGGATCGCGCGGATCCAGGCGTTCCTCGACGACCTGGATGCGAACCCATTGCCCGGTATCGGCGAGCGGGTGCTCACCCAGGCGCTGGGCACCTACGCGATCCTGAGCTACTTGTACTTCCCGCCCGATGACTGGACCGACCTGCGCTTCGGCCTCGAGGCGGCCTTCCAGGGCGATGGCAGCGTGCTCATGGAGATGATGGACCGACGCACCCAGCGCCAGAACGACGGCACGTTCGCCGACAACGGCAACGAGGCCTTCTACGCGGTCTCCTGCCTGGACCGGCCAGCGGTCGGGGGCGTCGAGCACGCCCAGGAGCTGGCCGCGCAATGGGCCAAGGACGCGCCGGTGTTCGGTGCCTACCTGGCCTGGGGGAACCTGCCGTGCTGGGAGTGGCCGATGGGCCCGGGCACCGCGCAGGCCGCCGACGATCCGCCGGTCTTCCGCGCGGAGGGCTCGGCCGACATCCTCGTGGTCTCCACCACCTACGACATGGCCACGCCGCACGAGTGGGGCGTGCAAGTGGCCGACGAGCTGGACGACGCCACGCTGCTGACCTTCGACGGTGACGGCCACACCGCCTACACGTCGGGCTCCCGCTGCATCGACGATGCCGTGGATGCCTACCTGCTGTCCGGGGCGATGCCCGGCGCGGGCACCGTCTGCCTGCCGGGGGCCTGACCGGCCCGACCCGCCCCGTTATCGGTGGGAGCGGTCAGCGCGGCTGCCCCGAGGGGGTGTGCCCGAGGGACTGCGCCCCAGGGGGTGTGCCCGAGCCTCAGGGCCGCGTGAACCGCAGCGCGTCCGGTCCCCGCAGGGCGCCGCCGGGTGGCCGGCGCACCGGCTGCTCGGCTAGGCCCCGACGCAGGCCCCGACCCAGGGAGCGCAGGTACGCCGGCTTGCTCTGTGCGCGGACCGCCTGGCCGAGGACCGCCCGGGCCAACTGCGCGGCCAGGGTCGGCTTGACCGACGCGATGGCCAGATCCCGGTGCCCGAGGATCCACAGCCGGTTCTTGACCACGTGCTCGAAGCGCCAGCCGAAGTCGCCCTTGACGTAGCTCTTGTTCGGGTGGGTGATGAACGCATCCTCCACGGCATAGCCCGTGGCCGCCCGGCCGAGTCGGGCCGTGTACTCCAGGTCGTCGAGCCAGATGAAGAAGTCGGCCATCGGCAGGAAGGTCGTGCGCGCGAGGTCGAGGTTCACCAAGACGCCGACGAACGGGCTCCACGGCAGCGGGGTCACGCCCAGGACTGGCGCCACCGCGCCGGGCAGCGGTGCCGGTTGCCAGATGCTCAGCGGGGTCCCGTCGGGTTCGACGATCCGGCAGGTCAGGAAGCCCGGGCGTGGGCGCTCGGGTCGTGCGGCCTGGATGCGCTGGGCGGCGCCGAGCAGCCGCGCCAGGGCGTCGAGGTGCGGCACGGCGTCGTCGTCCATGAGCCAGGCGTCGCTGTGCCCGGCTGCGATGGCCAGATCCACCCCGAGGGCGAACCCACCGGCTCCGCCGATGTTCTCCGCCGAGAGGTACACGCTGATCCCGGTGAACTCCTGGGCCAGCATCGCCCGGGTGCCGTCGGTCGACCCGTTGTCGATCACGATGATCTCCTCGGGTGCCCGGGTCTGGGCCGTCAGGGCCGCCAGCACCTCGCGCAGCAGGTCGCGGCGGTTGTAGCTGACCACCACAGCGGCGCAGGTCATGCGTACCCGGCGCCCTCCACGAACCCCCGCCAGGCGGATCGGACGGCGCCGTGGGCCGTGTGCACGCTGGTGGTCACCTCGGCGCGCGCGGTGATCGCCCGCCGGACGGCGTCGAGCCACGAGCCGCCCCGGGGGACCGCTCCGGGCCAGTGCTCGCCGTAGAGGAAGCGCAACTGGTCGTGATCCCAGCCGACCACCGGTCGGCATGCCTCGGCCGCTCGGACGGCGACCCCGCTCTGCCAGTAGTTCTGGTAGGGCATCACCAGCACATCCGAGGAGGTCACCAGTCGGTGGAAGGCCGGTTCCGCGACGAAGCCGGAGCGCACCCGCCAACCCGGCAGGTCCGGCCACCCCCGGCCCCACACCTCGAGGTCGAACTCGTCGGCGGAGTCCTCGTCGGCCAGCTGGGTCAGGACCTCCAGGTCCCGGCGCGTCTTGTGCTGGCCGAGCACGCGCACCAAGGGGCGCTCGTCGCGGCGCGTCGGCGGGGCGGCGGGCGTCAGCATCGGATGGGGGATGACGTCGGCCCGGACTCCGACGAGCTCCTCGAGCCGGTCGGCAGCACCCTCGGTGTGGCACACGATGCGCAGGTCCCCGAGCCGGGTGGCGGCGCGGAAGCTGGCCTGGGCGGCACGGGAGTGCCCGAACTGTGCGCGCAGGGGTTCCACGTCGTGGATCACGAGCACCACCGGTTGCCGGCGCGCCATCGGCACCCAGGTCATGGCATCCCAGTACCCGAAGGCCGGCCAGAGCACCAGGTGCACGTCCGAGCGTTCCGGTCGCAGCCGGTCAGCCAGCAGGCTCAGGGCCCGGTGCGCCTTCTGTGGCCCGTGCAGACCCTCGATCCCCTCGTGGCAGGGGTCGCCCACCAGCTCCGCCTCGTCGGCCAGGCAGTCCAGGAGCTCGGCCTGGTAGTGCGCCAGCGCGTCGGGCAGTGGGTTGGTCACAGTGGCGCGCACGTGCGGATTCTGTCACGGCCCGTTGCGCTGTGTGCGCAGAGTGTGCGCAGGGGCGCGCCGCGGGTCGGCCGTCGGTGCCTCCCGACGCGCTCGGGGGCCACCTGCGGGGCGCAGCTAGTCGTCGCGGCCCTGGTCCAGACGGCGGGTGAGGTAGTGGCCGTACCCGCTCTTGAGCAGGGGCTCGGCCAGGTCGCGCAGCTGGCCGTCGTCGATCCAGCCGTTCTGCCACGCGATCTCCTCGAGGCAGGCCAGCTTCACGCCCTGCCGGTCCTCCATGACCCGCACGTACTCCCCGGCGTCGTGCAGGCTGCGGAAGGTCCCGGTGTCCAGCCACGCGGTGCCCCGGCGGAGCACCGAGACGGTCAACCGCCCCTGGTCCAGGTAGTGCTCGTTGACCGAGGTGATCTCCAGCTCCCCCCGCGCCGAGGGCCGGATCGTGCGGGCCACCTCCACGATGTCGGGTCCGTAGAAGTACAGGCCCGGGACGGCGTAGTGCGAGCGCGGCTCGGCGGGCTTCTCGGCCAGCGAGATCGCCTGGCCGGTGGCGTCGAACTCGACGACCCCGTAGTCGCTGGGATTGGCCACCCGGTAGGCGAACACGTGCCCACCGTCGACGGCGCGCAGGTCCTGCAGCTGCCGGCCCAGGCCGGGTCCGTGGAAGATGTTGTCGCCCAGCACGAGGGCCGCGCCCTGTCCGTCGAGGAAGTCCGCGCCGAGCAGGAACGCCTGCGCGAGCCCGTCCGGGCTGGGCTGCACCACGTAGGAGAACCGCACCCCGAGCTCGGCCCCGTCGCCCAGCAGCCGCTGGAAGGCGGCCTGGTCCTCGGGGGTGGTGATGATCAGGATCTCGCGCAGCCCGGCGTGCATCAGGGTGGCGATCGGGTAGTGCACCATCGGCTTGTCGTACACGGGCAGCAACTGCTTGCTGACCCCTCGGGTGATCGGCCACAGCCGCGATCCGGTCCCACCGGCCAGCACGATTCCCCTCATGGGGCGACAGTCAAGCATGGTGGGCAGGTGGGTCGGCCGGTGGCCCACGGTTACCCTGTGCACGTGCTCGGCGACGGTCCGGGCGGGGACCGGGGAGTGATCGTGCGGATCTTGGTGACCGGCGCAGCGGGTTTCATCGGCTCGAACTATGTGCGCCAGCAGTTGGCCGACGCCTACCCGGAGACCGTCGGCGCCGAGGTCACCGTCCTGGACAAGCTGACCTACGCGGGCACCAGGACCAACCTGGTCGAGGTGGCCGACTCGCCGCGCTACCGGTTCGTCGAGGGCGACATCTGCGACGCCGGCCTGGTCGCCGACCTGATGCCCGGCCACGACGCGGTGGTGCACTTCGCCGCCGAGTCGCACGTGGACCGCTCGATCACCGGGGCGGCCGACTTCGTGCTGACCAACGTGCTGGGCACCCAGACGCTGCTGCAGGCGGCGCTGAACGCCGGAGTGCCCAAGTTCGTGCACGTGAGCACCGACGAGGTGTACGGCTCGATCGAGTCCGGGTCCTGGGACGAGGAACGCCCGCTGGAGCCGAACTCGCCGTACAGCGCGTCGAAGGCCGGCTCGGACCTGCTGGCGCGCTCGTATGCCCGCACGTTCGGGATGGACGTGTCGGTCACCCGCTGCTCGAACAACTACGGGCCGCACCAGTTCCCCGAGAAGGTCATCCCGCTGTTCGTCACGAACCTGATGGACGGGCTGCCGGTGCCGCTGTACGGCCACGGCCGCAACGTGCGCGACTGGCTGCACGTGGACGATCACTGCCGCGGGATCAACCTGGTGCTGGCCAAGGGCCGGGCCGGGGAGATCTACAACATCGGCGGCGGCACCGAGCTGACCAATGTCGAGCTCACCGAGCAGCTGCTCGCCGGCATGGGTGTCGGCTGGGAGATGGTGACCCGGGTGGCCGACCGCAAGGGCCATGACCTGCGCTACTCGGTGGACATCACCAAGATCTCCGCGGAGTTGGGCTACGCACCGCAGGTGCCCTTCGAGACGGGCCTGGCCGAGACGATCGCCTGGTACCGGGCCAACGAGGCCTGGTGGCGGCCGCTGAAGGAAGCGAAGCCCGCGCTGTGAGCGTGGCCACCGGCGAGCGCTGGCTGGTCGTCGGCGCGAACGGGATGCTCGGCCACGACCTGATGGAGGTGGTGGCCGGCGCCGGGCACGAGGTCCTCGGAATGGACCTGCCCGAGGTCGACATCACGACGGGCGCCTCGGTGTCCGAGGCCCTGGACACCGCAGCGCCCGCGGTGGTCGTGAACGCCGCCGCCTACACCGCCGTGGACGCCGCGGAGGAGCACGAGGACCTCGCCCTGCAGGTCAACGGCCGTGGGCCGGCTGTCCTAGCCGAGGCGGTCGCTGCCCGCCCGGGGATTCGGCTGGTGCACCTGAGCACCGACTACGTCTTCGCCGGGGACGCGACCGTGCCCTACGCGGAGGATGCCGAGCCGGCGCCGCGGTCGGCCTACGGCCGGACCAAGTTGGCCGGCGAGCGCGCGGTCCTGGCCGCCCTGCCGCAGCGTGGGTACGTCGTGCGCACGGCCTGGCTGTACGGCGCGCACGGGCCCAACTTCGTGGCGACGATGCTCGCCCTGGAGCACTCCCGGCCCGGGGTCTCGGTGGTCGACGACCAACGCGGCCAGCCGACCTGGAGCCGCGATCTGGCCGAGCAGATCGTCGCGCTGGTCGACGCCGGGGCCCCCGCGGGGGTCTACCACGGCACCGCATCGGGGCAGACGACCTGGTTCGGGCTGACCCGGGAGATCTACCGCCTGATCGGCGCGGACCCGCATCGGGTACAACCGACCACCACCGAGGCGTTCCCCCGACCTGCGCCGCGCCCGGCGTACAGCGTGTTGGGGCACGACCGCTGGGCGGCAGTGGGCCTGGCTCCCATCCGGGACTGGCGCGCGGCGCTGGCCGAGGCGTTGCCCCTGTTCCTGCGCTGAGCGCCGCGGGTCACTTCTCCAGACCCGCTCGGAACGCCGAGCATCGTGCATGGTCGGGCAGCAGGCCGGCGGCGCGCGCCTGAGCCAGGCTCGGTGCGGCGGCGTCCTTGGCCGACAACTGGGGTGGCACCCCGGCCAGCCCCCAGTCGATGCCCAGGGCTGGGTCCAGCGGGTGCACCTCGCGTTCGCGGTCCGGCGCGTAGCCCTGGCTGCACAGGTAGACCACGGTGGAGCCCTCGGCGAGTGCGCAGAAGCCGTGGCCCAGGCCCTCGGACAGGTACACGGCGCGCCGATCGAGGTCGTCGAGGAGGACCGAGGTCCACCGGCCGAATGTCGGCGAGCCGACACGCAGGTCGACGATGACGTCGAGCACGGCGCCCCGCACGCACGTCACGTACTTGGCCTGCCCGGGGGGTACGTCGGCATAGTGGATGCCGCGCAGGACCCCTGCGGCAGAGATCGAGACGTTGGCCTGGGCGAGGTCGAGGCGATGGCCGACGGCATCGGTGAAGGACCGTTCGGTGAACCATTCCAGGAACGCCCCACGGGTGTCGGCGTGGATGCGGGGGGTGGCCACCCAGGCGCCCTCGATCTCCAGTGCGGCGATGTCCATGGGCGGAGGATATCTGCTGGGTGCGCAGCGGGGGCTGCCCGCACGACTCCGGGCTGAGCGTCGGTCCCGGGATGGCCCGCGCCGGTGCCGTTATCATCGGGCCATCATGGGATCGCCGCCGAATGAGATGGTCGTCGTGCACCAGCGCGAGCCATTCCTGCGGGGCTTCTCCACCTTCCTGCGCGACCTGTGGGCCAGTCGGCTGCTGCTGTTCTCCTTCGTGCGCAAGGAGTTGCTGGTGCGTTACCGGCAGTCGGCTCTGGGCGTGCTGTGGGCGATGGCCAAACCCCTCACGCAGTTGCTGATCTACGGCCTGGTCCTCGGTGTCTTCCTGGGGATGGGCGATCGGATACCCGCATTCGGGTTCTACATCTTCTGCGGGATCATCACGATCTCGATCTTCTCGGAGTCGGCCGTCAACGGTGCGACGTCCATCCAGCGAGGTGCGCCACTGGTCAAGAAGGTGGCGTTCCGTCGGGAGCTGCTGCCGATGGCCGCCGTGGGCGGGTCCCTGGTCAACTCCTTCTTCCAGTTCGTGGTGCTGTGCCTGGCGTACCTGGTCACCGGGGAGGGGCCCAAGTGGGGCGAGATTGCCTTTGTCGTCCCTGCCCTGCTGATCGTGACGCTCTTCGCCCTGGGGGCGGCCTTCCTCCTCGGTGCCCTGAACGTGTACGCCCGCGACGTCCAGTTCCTGACCGATGTCGGGTTGATGGTCCTGTTCTGGATCACGCCCCTGCTCTATCCGTGGACTCTCGTGCGCGACGCTGTAGTCGACGGGGGGTATCCCCATTGGCTGTTCGAGCTGTACATGCTCAACCCCCTGACCAACGCGGTCATCGCGCTGCGTCAGGCCCTGTGGCCCGGGGCGTCCTCGGCCAGGGGCATGGAGTTGCAGTACTTCGACTCGCCCCTGGCCCTGCGTCTGTGGCTCATGGTTCTGGCCGGTGCCGTGTTCGTCTGGTTCGCTCAGCGGGTGTTCGCTCGGCTGCAAGTCGGATTCGCGACGGAACTGTGAAGGCCAGCGTGCCTGCGGGCGTCCCGGCGCTGCGCATCGACAGGGTGACGCAACGCTTCTCCCTGCACCACGAGAAGACACTCCGGGGCCTGTTCGTCAACGCGGTGCAGCGTTCGCATCCGAGCCGGGAGACGTTCCTCGCCCTCGAGGACGTGTCCCTGGAGATTCCCAGCGGTACGACGATGGGGTTGATCGGCCACAACGGATCGGGCAAGTCGACGCTGTTGAAGATCATCGGCGGCGTTCTCACGCCGACGAGCGGACAGGTGACTCGTCGCGGCCGGCTGGCAGCCCTGCTCGAACTGGGTGCGGGCTTCCAACGGGATCTCACGGGCCGGCAGAACGTGTACATGAATGCCGAACTCCTCGGGCTCTCGCGCAAGACGACCGAGGCGAAATTCGACGAGATCGTGGCGTTCAGCGGCGTGGAGCAGTTCATCGACACACCAATGAAGTTCTACTCGTCGGGGATGTTCATGCGGCTGGGGTTCTCGGTCGCGATCCACACGGACCCCGACGTGCTGTTGGTCGACGAGGTCCTTGCCGTGGGTGACGAGGAGTTCCAGGCCAAGTGCCTCGACGTGGTCCGGCGGATGCAGAACGAGGGCCGGACGATCGTCCTGGTCACGCACAGCATGCAACAGATCACGCAGTTCTGTGATCGCGCCACCTTGCTCCATCACGGCCGGGTCCACGCCCAGGGCACCCCCGCGGAAGTGATTGCTGCCTTCCGCGAGGTGACCGGCAAGGACAAGAAGCAACCCGTCGGGAGCACCGAGCAACCCGCCACCCCGACCCCAGCTGCGGCCCGCCCGGTGCCCACTGTCGGGACCGTGACGTGTCGGTCGGACTCCGGACGGCCCTTGGGCGACCTGCGCACGGGAGACAGCTTGCACATCGAGGCATCGTTCCGCGGCATGGAGCCGGGCGAGCCGTTCATCGGCCGTCTCGACCTGTTCAGCGGTGGGCAACTGCTGCTGGGTACCTCGACCGACCGACTGGGCATGGATCCGTTCTGCACCGCGGGGCAGGTGGGGTGCTCGTTCACGATCCCGGACCTGCCCCTGGCTGCCGGACGGTATCGAGTCGCACTGTCGACCGCAGCCAGCCGCAGCGGACCAGTGCTCCATACGCTGCCGGCGGCCGTTGAGTTCTCCATCGCGGGGGAGGCCCCGACTGTCGGGCCGCTGGCCGTCCGCCCGACTGCGACGGTGTCCCGAGATGATTAGTTCGACCCTCCCGTGGCGCGACTGCGCAGGCCCGCGAGTTTCGTGCGGACGGCGCCGTCGAAGTCCGTGAGCGCGCTGGCGATCGCCATGTGCATGTCCAGGTACTGGTAGCTGCCCAGGCGTCCCCCGAAGTGCACGTTCGGCTCGCCAGTTGCCAGCCGCCGGTACTGATCGAGTCGCCGGCGGTCCTCCGGGCCGTTGACCGGGTAGTAGCGCTCGTCCGTGCTGCTGGCAGTGCGGCTGTACTCGGTCATGATCACGGTCTGCGTCGGGCTCATCCGAGCTTGGCGCTCCGGATGCAGGTGCCGGAACTCGTGGACGCGAGTGAAGGGCACGTCCAGGTCGGCGTAGTTCATCACCGAAGTCCCCTGGTGGTCGGGGGTGTCGCGCACCTCTGTGACCAGATCCAGGGTCCGCCAGCTCAGGGGCCCGGCGCGATCCTGGAAGTACTGGTCGATCGGACCGGTGAACACGACCAACTGGTGGCCGCGAACCTGATCGCGGACGTCGAAGTAGTCCACGCCCGTGCGCACCGTGATCGTGGGGTGGTCCACCATGCGCGCGAACCAGGCTGAGTAGCCCTCCAGTGGCAGGCCCTCGAACGAGTCGTCGAAGTACCTGCTGTCGAAGGTGTACCGGACCGGCAGTCGAGAGATGATCCGGGGGTCCAGGGTCCTCGGGTCGGCCTGCCATTGCTTGAGCGTGTAGCCCCGGATGAGCGCCTCGTAGAGCGGGCGTCCGATCAGGCTGATCGCCTTCTCCTCGAGGTTGGTGGGCTCGTGGCCGGCCAGCTCGCTGGCCTGCTCGGCGATCAGCGCCCGGGCCTGGTCGGGGGTCATCACGCGGCCGAAGAACGACGTGATCGTCGCGAGGTTGATCGGCATCGGCAGCACGCGCTGGCCGTACCGGGTGAGTACGTGGTGGCGGTAGTCGTTGAACTCGGTGAAGCCGGTGACGTAGTCGATCACCCGCCGGTTGCTCGTGTGGAACAGGTGCGAGCCGTAGGTGTGCACCTCGATGCCCGTGTCGGCGTGGACCTCGGAGTGCGCGTTGCCGCCGATGTGCGCGCGCCGCTCCAGGATCAGCACACGCAATCCCAACTGCGTGGCCAGTCGCTCGGCCATGGTCAACCCGTAGAGCCCGGATCCGACCACGATGGCGTCGGCTGAGCGCAGGCAGTCCACCCGAGTCAGCGCTGCGACAGGAGCCCCAGGAGGTGAGTCGTGACCCGTTCGGCCGCGCGACCGTCGTCGAACTGGCAGAACTTCTCCCGAAAGAGCTTGTAGTCCCGCCCATTGGCCAGTTCGTCGAGGGTCACCGGGTCGGTGATCAGCTCCAGGATCTCGGCCTGAGTCCGGCAGAAGGCGCCCGGGTTCTCTTCAGCCGGGTCGAAGTACGTGCCGCGGATCGTCCGGTAGGTGTCGAGATCGGGCCCATAACCGATGATCGGCTTCCCGGTGTTGGCGAAGTCGAACATGATCGACGAGTAGTCGGTCACGAGGACGTCGCTGGCGAGAAGGAGATCCTCGACCGGCAGCACGTCGCTCACGTCGATGACGTTTCCCGTCGCGGGCAGGCGCTGACTGACCTCCAGGTAGTGGCCGCGAACGAGCAGGACGTAGTCCGAAGGTAGGCGGTTGGACCACCAGTCGAGATCGAACAGACTCCCTATGGACGAGGCGTAGTCGCGCATCGTGGGTGCATAGAGCACGGCTGTCCGTCCCTCGATGCCCAGCTTGGAGCGCATTGCCCGAACTCGTTGCTCGTGACCGGTGACGAGCACGTCGTTGCGCGGGTAGCCGAACTCCAGGGTCTCGTAGAAGCCCGGCATGGACTTCTCCCAGATGAGGGTCGAGTAGCGGTTGCTGGACAGGCAGTGGGACCACTGCGCGACGCGCTCGTTGAAGGCCGACCACGAGTTGAAGCCCTTCTTGGCAAGAGGCTTGCGGGCCATGTCCAGCCCCATGTACTTCAGTGGGGTCCCGTGCTGTGTCTGCAGGAAGACCTGCTCCGGGCGGCGAATCATCCAGTTCGGCAGGTTCACGTTGTTCACGATCAGCGAAGCTCGCCCGAGGACGGTTCCCAATTCCCTCGACGCGGGCGAGACCCATCGAGCGTTATCGGGGACCTGACCACGGAACCCCTCGTGGGTGACCCACACCTGCTGGATCTCTGGGGAGCGCCGCTCCAGCTCCTGTGAGATGGCCAAAGGGTTGCAGGCGGGTGCTCGGTGCCAATAGGACGAGAAGACTGCCACGTGGCTGTCCACGGGCTTGCGAGCGGCAGTTCGAAACCCGCGCTCAGGTGCGGGAGGGACCCGCTTGGACACAGAGGCCTTCGCAGTCTTCTTGGCTTCCCTGGCTCGGTGCTTCACCGAGTCCAGGGGTGGTTTGCCCTGTGCCAGCAGTTCGTAGAGCCGACGATTCCCAGTGGCCAGGGCCATCCATCGCCATTGAGTTCCTTTGAGCAACTCCTCGCCTCGTGGTTTCGAGTCCCACTGTCTCGGTTGGTGGCGCTGGCAGGCGGCGCTGGCCCTGTCGAAGAACTCGGTCCGCGCGTCGTTGGGGATTCGGTCGTGAATCACCAGCATCGAATCGAACTGGCTGACCATGAATCCATAGAGACGTCGACGATAGATCTCCCAGCTCGGGTTCGCGTCCAACAACTCGAACACCGATTCCCATTGATCGAGAACGTCGAGGTGCCTGCGACTTCGGCTGCGCAGGATGCTTCCTTCCACTCGCTGCCTGTACAGGACGACCACACGGTCCAAGGCCACGATGCAGTCTGCGGCCATCAACGTCCCCATGGTCCAGGGCAGGTCCTCGTAGTACCCGCTGGGGAACGCGAAGCCGTTGACTTCGATGAAGTCCCGTCGGTAGGCCTTCGACCAGGCAGCGTTGAACAGGTCGAGGAGGTTTCTGCGATCCGACAGGTGGAATCGCCCTGCTGCGGCTGCTGACGTGACATGTCGGCCCAAGACGTTGCGTTCTTGGCGACCGTTCCAGTACGAGCGGGCGTAATCGAACAGCACGATGTCAGGGCCATCGGTGTCGACGATCCGGTCCCTGATCGCTCGCAACGAGCCTGGCGTGAACGTGTCGTCGGCGTCCAGAAAGAGAAGGTACTTGCCATGTGCGAACTGCATTCCCACGTTGCGGGAGCCGCCCAGGCCCAGATTCTCCTCGTTGAACACCCTCACGACGCGAGGGTCGTCGATCTGCGCGATCATTTCCGTCGATCCGTCGGTCGACGTGTCGTCGATGAGGATCAGTTCGAAGTCATCCATGTCCTGCGTCAGGACGCTGGCGATGCATTCGCCGATGTAAGGACGCATGTTGTGCACCGGGACGACTATCGAGAAGAGGGGTTCCATGGTGCCTCCACGATTGGCGCGGGCGCACGGTGCCCTGCCCGGTGCTCCTTGTTGATGGACGGGGAAAGGATAGGTGATGAATTGACGGCGAACGCGCATCGGCCCACTGAGTCATCAGACGTGCCCGACTGGGGCGGGGCCGCCGTGACAGTCCTCGGAGCGCAGTAGCACCCAGGACGACCCGATCCCGCGTGTGTGCCACGCATGACGCGTGGAGCCCGTCAGCAGACCCCGGCTCCCCACGCCACGCATGCAGCTTGGACGTCGCGCGCGTCCTTGAGCCGGATCTCGCCACCGGCGTCCGGAAGGTTGTACAGCCCGGCCTTTCCCCAGTACTGGTCCAGTCGTGACGTGGCACCGGTCCGCATGTGGACCGTCAGGGTCTCACCGGCGTTCAGATAGCTGCCAGCGGGAAGCTCGTGGACCGAGCCGCGTGACTGGATGTCCTGGAAGGACAGGTCGATCGTCGACGCGCTGATGTTCTGCACCGTCACGTACTCATCGGCCCCCTGCGGATGGACGGAAATCTTCACCCTTCCATGCAGTGTGTGGGTTCCGCAGGTCTCGCAAGGGTAGGTCGTGAAGGCGCGTAGGTTGCCGTGCACGTCGAAGAGGTAGGCGGCGTTTCCGTGAATGTCTACCACCCGGCGCCCGGTCGATCCGTCCACCGTGTTCTGATAGCGGGGACTTGTGAATCCCCAGTGCAATCGTCCGGCCGACCCGTTGTCGGTTCCCCGTCCCACGTGCACCGTGAGCAGGCCACCGGCTCTGAGGATCACTCCGTTGGGAATCGCCTTGACCACCTGTGAACCGTCCCTGACCCACCACCCGGACAGATCCAACGGAGCGCTCGTCGAATTGTGGACCCTGACGTACTCGGAGTTCACGTCCGTGTTCTCGTCGCCATCGCCGTCGAAGTTGATCCACATCCTCGGCGCTGCGGACACACTCGAGGACCCACATGCCCGTGCAGGGCTGAACATGCCCAGCTGGGCGGCGCCAGCGAGTTCCATCGCCCTCCGATAGGCGGTCGAGTGATCGTACTCCGAAGGGATGGGGTACCAGAGAACTTCTCCCTGCTGGAGGAGGACGAGTTGGGTGTCGACCCATTTCCCACCCTGCAGCACGTAAACGAGGCGCAGCGGGCGCATCAGCCCGTCACCGTAGCTGGTGCTGGTCGAGAACCTCGCCGAGAGTAGGACTCGGCTCCCGGGTGGAGCGAGTGCCGCCATCGAGGCCTTGGCCCGGTCGTAATGGCACTCTCCGACCTCCATCGCCTGGATACCGGCGTTCCGGATCTTCACCAACTCTGTGGGATTCGAGTCGAGACGCACCTCGAGGGTGTCCCCATCGACCACCCGGGCGACGGTGGCCAGCCAGGACTTGTGGCCGGCGTTGGGGTTCGGCGGCGGGATCGTGGCCGGGGGCGAGGGGGTGGCAGATGGAACGCCGGCCGCGGGAGAGGGGGTGGCAGTCGGGACGCTTGCCGGTGGGCCGGGGGTGGCAGTCGGTGTTGGGGCAGGCGCGGGGGCGCTGGGCTTGGGCGTGTTCACCATGGGCCTGGGCTGGCTCACCGACAACTGGCGGACAGTGGGCTTGCGGGCACCTGATTTGCGCACGACCTCGATGCGTGAGGTGCCCGGCCGGATCAGCCGGCCCGATCGGCTGTCGAGGGCCGTGAGCGTCTTCGCTCGGGACTTCTTTCCCCGCTTCCACCCTCTGGTACGCAGAGATGTGCCTCTCGCCCCTTCGATCACCTCAGTCTCGAAGTAGGTCGTCCCGCCCGCCGTGAGCGTGGTGACCAGCACCGCTTCCCGGCCGATCGTGGTCAGCCGACCGGATGCGTCAGACGCCAGGTGCTGGAGTCGAGCCTTGCGATCTGGTCCGAAGGAGATCCTGGCTGTGTAGTGGGCCTTGCCGCCGACGCGCGTGTTCAGCGACACCAGGACCCTCTGGGACTTCTTCGGCTGCTTGTTGAGTCTGATCGAGACCTTGACCCGAGCATCCAGTAGCGGGAGGGTCGACGCGGCCAATCGGGACACGGCTAGGGTCTCGGATCGAGTCCAGACTCCCACAGCGCTCGGCAGTCGTAGGGCGTCGGCCGCCTGCCCGCCGGCGGGCAGGCCAGCTGAGGCGGCGATCATGACACAGACGAGGGCCCTGGCCCACGTACGGCTCGGAGGCATCCGACGAACCTCGTTCGAGTACCGAATTCTCATGGATGTGCCTCCTGCTCAACTGTGGAATCGGCTTGGCAAGGCACCGCATCTGAGCCCAGTGCCCCATTCAGCGCAACGTCGCCCTGGAATCGGCGGGCCCTAGCATGAGACCCATGCGCACCCCCCGACCCGTTGCGCGTCTGTCTCTGGGGCAGCACGGGATTCGGTACTCCGGCGAGATTCCAATGGGCGCTGTGATCGCTCTGGATGACTGTCCGGTGTTCGCCACGAAACGGTTCGCCGCAGGGGCTCGGGGAGTCACATGGCCCCCGGTCCTGCTGACCGGTCTGTTGGATCTGGGTCCGACGAAGGTCAGCCTCCTGAGCGCTACCGGCACCGTCGTCGCCGTGGGCGAGCATGATTTCGGGGGTTCAGGTGGGTGGGAGACCCCACTGGATGGCAGTGGTCATCGTCTGACCATCAACAAGTGGGGGTGGCTCGGGGTCCAGGTGGAGGATCGCTCGGCAGCAGAGCGACTCCGGGTCCTCTCCGACGCGCAATCGCTGATCGGTCTTCTCGATGGCATCGGGCGCCCCGTGTGGTTGGCCGGTGGAACGCTGCTCGGAGCGGTTCGGGATGGGTCGCTGATCCCCCACGACGACGACATCGATCTTGCCTACCTGTCCTCAGCCATGCAGCCTGACGAGGTCGCGCTCGAGAGCTTTGCGATCGAGCGTCGTGTCCGCGCCCTCGGTTGGGACACGCGGCGGTTCTCCGGTGCGCACTTTCAGGTATCCGGCGCACCGGTCGGCGCAATCCCGGCGATGCACATCGACATCTTCAGCGCTTTCCTTCGTGACGGGGTGCTCAACCAGCCATTTCACGTCCGAGGTCCCTTCCGACTGGACCAGCTGCTGCCCACCAGTGTGGTCCAGCTCGAGGGGATCGGGTTCCCAGCCCCTGCCGATCCGGATGCTTGGCTGTCCCTGAACTACGGCGCCAACTGGCGTGTCCCAGATCCCGGGCACGTCCTGAACACACCGCGTTCGACCGAGCTCCTGTTCTCGGGGTGGTTCGGTCAGTATCAACCGCGGATCGAGTTCTGGACTGAGTTTCATGCCCGTGGCTCGGGCGACCCGGGGCTTCCCTCGGGCTCGGCGCGCTGGCTGGCTGAGCACCTGCCGCCCGGCTCATCCGTGGTCGAGCTGGGCAGCGGCCCCGGGGCAGACGCCCGGTTCCTCGCCGAGCAGGGCTTCCCTGTCCTGGCCACGGACTTCGTGACGGCTCCTGCATCGCCGTTGGTGGTCCCTCGCCGTGGGCTTGTCGTCGCGAGGCTGGATGTCGCCGACCCCAGGGATCTGATGCGTTTGGCGATCTCGGTCCACCGAGCGGATGGACCCGTGCACATTCACGCCCGGAACTTGTACGAGCGACTCGATCCGTTCGCCCGTCGAACCCTCCTCAGAGCCTTGAGGCTGTTCCCGGCGAGCACCACTTTCACCATGACTGTTCGGCTCGACCAGGGTGCACCGTCGAGCGCTGCGGATCCGACGAGTTGGGCAATCGACGGAGCCACCATGCAGCGGGAGGGGCGCCGGTGCGGTGTGCAGTGGCGCGGCGCGTATACGGAACCGAGGGCACTGGGCCGCAATATGCTGTTCGTGGGCCGATTGGGGAATGAGATGGCGACACGACGAATCCTGATTCGCATCCGCGGACTGCCGCGCAGCGTCGCAGATCTCAGGGCAGGCCTCCAGGACTTGCGCAGGGTCCCGCTGCGACTTGCCGAGATACAGGATCTTGTGATCTCGGAGCTCGCGAGCGCGCCTCAGCGTCACGAGGACGGACAGGATCGCGCCTCCACTGGACCGCAGGACGCAACCCCCAGACGCGAGGACCACGTACCGAGCGGTCCGTGAACAGGCTGGGGTCTGGTGCCGTGCTCGGGAGCATGGCACCAGGCTTCCGCAGAGACGTGTCTGCACTCGTGCGCGGGAGCCCTCGGCACTCCGATCCGGGCAGGTTGGATCCCTGTTGGGCTCGGGTACACTCTCGCCTTGGCGCCAGGTGCCGCGCCGCCTTAGCTCAGGGGTAGAGCAACGCACTCGTAATGCGTAGGTCCGGGGTTCAAATCCCCGAGGCGGCTCGTTCGGAACAGGGACATGCGGACGCGGGGGTTGGGCTCGCACCCGCAAGGAGGCCGCGCAGGCCATGACGGACCCCCTCAAGGCTCTGGCGTCGGCTACGGACTGACCCGACCTTCCTCGGCGTGCCGATTTACCGCACGGTTGCGGCACCTGATCTGAGCGCTGGCCGTTCGGGGTCCGAGCACCTCGGTCCAGATCGAGTCCAGATCGGGGCCGCACCCTGGCCATTTGGCCCGGGCTGTGAGCTCCCGGAACCGGCCCTGATCGACGGGGCGTCCTGACCCGCGAGCACTCAAGTACGCGAATACCACGTGATGCGGGCGTACCAGCCCATCTGCATCACTCCCATGCCTCCAATGTGATTCAACTCACAGAATCTGTCACAGAGACCTCTGGCAACCTCTCGGCAAAAAGGGTACGGTAGTACCAAACAAGCGAGCACACACACCTGGAGGATCCGGTGTACGAGGTCAGCTCAGAGGTCGGCAAGCTCCGTCAGGTCATCGTGCACCGCCCGGGCGGTGAGATGGACCGGCTGACCCCGGGCAACAAGGACGAGTTGCTCTTCGACGACGTGCTGTGGACCGCGCAGGCGCAGAAGGACCATGACGTCTTCGTCACCGCGCTGCGCGACGAGGGCGCCGAGGTGCTCTACCTGCAGGAACTGCTCGCCGAGGCGCTCGAGGTACCCGAGGCCCGCGAGTACGTGTCGGCCGAGACCTTCGACGAGCGCTGGTACAGCATCACCGGCAACCAGGTGATGCGGCAGTACGCCGACACCCTGACCGCCGCTGAGCTGGCCGACCTGCTCATCGTCGGGATCACCAAGCGCGAACTGGCCCAGATCACCGGCGACCGCGCCTCCACCTACTTCGAGCGTGTCGACGACGACTTCATGGTCCTGCGCTGCCTGCCCAACCATCTGTTCACCCGTGACACGTCGTGCTGGGTGTCCGACGGCGTGGCCATCAACTCCATGCAGAAGACCGCCCGCCAGCGCGAGACGATCAACTTCGAGGCGATCTACAGGTGGCACCCGCGGTTCGCCGAGCAGCAGTTCTCCCGGTGGTCCGGCGGCATGGCCGACGGCCCCGCGGTGCTCGAGGGCGGCGACGTCGAGGTCATCGGCAAGGGCGCGGTCCTGATCGGCCTGTCCGAGCGCACCAGCGCCGCCGGCGTCGAGCGCCTGGCCCGCTCCCTGCTCTGGGAGGGCAGTTCGGTGCACACCGTCGTGGGCCTGGTGATGAAGCAGGAACGGGCCATGATGCACCTGGACACGGTCATGACGATGGTCAACTCCGACACCTTCCTGAAGTACAAGGGTCTGGGCCTGCTGCCCTCGGTCACCCTCACCCGCGGCGAGCGTCCCGGCGAGCTCTCGGTGCACCGCTCCCCCGGCGAGGACATGCACATGGTCCTGGCCAAGGCGCTGGACCTGCCCGAGGTCCGCGTGCTGACCACCCCCGAGGACAACCTCGCCGCCGAGCGCGGCCAGTGGAATGACGCCTGCAACGTCCTGACCGCCCAGCCCGACGTCGTCTTCGCCTACGACCGCAATACCGTGGCCAACGCCTATCTCGAGTCCGAGGGCGTGCGGGTCATCGAGGTCCCCGGCGCCGAGCTCGGTCGCGGCCGCGGCGGCCCCCGCTGCATGTCCTGCCCCACCCTGCGCGACCCGCTCTGACCCACCACACATCAACCAGCCGCACGTCCAGGAGAGAGAAGAAGCAGATGAGCCATCCACTGTCCGGCAGGCACTTCCTCAAGGAGCTCGACTTCACGCCCGCGGAGTGGCGCTCGCTGCTCGAGCTCTCCGCCGAGCTCAAGGCGGCGAAGAAGGCCGGCACCGAGACCAAGGCCCTCGAGGGCAAGAACATCGCGCTGATCTTCGAGAAGACCTCCACGCGTACCCGGTGCTCCTTCGAGGTCGCCGCCTACGACCAGGGCGCCCACATCACCTACCTGGATCCGGTGTCCTCCCAGATGGGCCACAAGGAGTCGGTCGCCGACACCGCGCGGGTCCTGGGCCGCTACTACGACGGCATCGAGTTCCGTGGCTCCAAGCAGTCTCACGTCGAGACCCTGGCCGAGTTGTCCGGCGTGCCGGTCTGGAACGGCCTGACCGACGACTGGCACCCCACCCAGATGCTCTGCGACATGCTCACCATGCACGAGCACTCGGGCAAGGACTACTCCGACATCACGTTCGCCTACCTCGGCGACGGGCACAACAACGTCGCCAACTCCCTGCTCATCTCCGGAGCCATGCTGGGCATGGACGTTCGCATCGTCGGCCCCGAGGCGCTGTGGAACGACGAGAAGTGGATCGCCAAGGCCCAGGAGATCGCCGCGCAGACCGGCGCGAAGATCACCCACACCGAGGACGCGAAGGCCGGCGTGGCCGGCGCCGACTTCCTGTACACCGACGTCTGGGTCTCGATGGGCGAGCCCAAGGAGGTCTGGGACGAGCGCATCGCACTGCTCAAGGACTACCAGGTCAACACCGAGCTGATGGCGGCAACCGGCAACCCGAACACCAAGTTCCTGCACTGCCTGCCCGCGTTCCACGACCGCAACACCGTCGTGGGCGAGGACATCTACGCCAAGACCGGCATGGAGTCCCTGGAGGTCTCCAACGACGTGTTCGAGTCCGAGCACTCGGTGGTCTTCGACCAGGCCGAGAACCGGATGCACACCATCAAGGCCGTCATGGTCGCCACCCTGGGGCGTTGAGGTCATGCGCATCGTCATCGCACTGGGAGGCAACGCCCTGCTGGAGCGCGGGGACAAGCCCGACGCCGCCAACCAGATCGCCAACGTCAACAGGGCCTGCGCGGCGCTGGCGCCGTTGGCCCAGGACCACGAGCTGGTCATCACCCATGGCAACGGACCGCAGATCGGCGTGCTGGCCCTCGAATCGGCCAACGACCCCAACCTGACCGTGCCTTACCCGTTCGACACTTTGGGTGCCGAGACGCAGGGGATGATCGGCTACTGGATGCTGCAGTCGCTGCAGAACCACCTGCCCGGTCGGCATGTCGCGGCCATGATCAACCAGACCCTGGTGCTGGCCGGCGACCCCGCCTTCGACAACCCGACGAAGTTCATCGGTGAGGTCTACACCGCCGAGCAGGCCGAGAAGCTCAGCGCCGAGCGCGGTTGGGTGATGAAGGCCGACGGCGCGCGCTTCCGCCGCGTCGTGGGCTCACCGCAGCCGCAGCGGGTCCTGGAGACCCGGCTGATCCGCAGCATGATCGACACCGGCGCGGTCGTGGTCTGCGCGGGCGGCGGCGGCATCCCGGTGATCCGCAACGAGAAGGGCCACCGGGTCGGTGTCGAGGCTGTGGTCGACAAGGACCGCACGGCCGCTGTGCTCGCCGAGCACCTCGAGGCCGACTTCCTGATGATCCTCACCGACGTGCCGGCCGTCATGGCCGACTTCGGCACCGAGAACCAGCGCGAGATCAACCGCGCCACCCCCAGCTCGATGCGCGACGGTGGGTTCCCGGCCGGCTCCATGGGGCCGAAGGTCGAGGCTGCCTGCCGGTTCGTGGAGCTGACCGGCGACACCGCAGCCATCGGACGCCTCGAGGATGCTGTGGCGATCGTCGCCGGCCAGGCCGGCACCGTGATCACCCCGGGCGGCGACTATGGCGGCCCCGGTGACATCCCGATCCCCGATCCGCGAGATCAGCGTCTCGCCCGCTCGTGAGAGGAGGTGCCACCGAACCGCAGGCCATGACGCCGAGTGTGTTGCTGGCGCCGCACCAGATCGCACGAAACACCAATCCGCACCACCCAACAAAGGAAAGCCTCAACGCGGTGGGCTTCTACCTGATCCTGAGCTACCTGCCCACTTACCTCACCGCCGAGCTCGGGGTGGCCGACACCCCCGCGTTCTTCGCCTCCACCGTCGCGCTGTCGGTGTACATCGTCTCGATCTTCTTCATGGGCCACATCTCCGACATGCTCGGCCGGCGCCGGATGCTGGTGACCGCCTCGATCCTGTTCGCCGTGCTCAGCGTGCCGCTGTTCAGCCTGCTCGGCGCCGGCACCGCGCTGTAGCTGATCATCGGCGTGGAGATCGTCTTCGGCATCCTGCTGACGATCAACGACGGCACCCTGGCCACGTTCCTGTCCGAGCTGTTCCCCACCAGCGTGCGCTACACCGGCTTCGCGCTGTCGTTCAACATGGCCAAGGCGCTGCTCGGCGGCACCGCCCTTTTCGTGGCCACCGCGCTGATCTCGGTGACCGGATCCGACGCTGCGCCGGCGTGGTACCTGAGCATCGTCGCCCTCTGCGCGCTGGGCGCGATGCTGGCCGCCAAGGAGACCGCGTTCACCGACCTCGAGGACTAGCTGGACCCGCTGGACCGACTGGCCGCCGTGCCTGCCCGCGGGGCCACGCCCGCAGCCAACTGGTCGACCGCGGCCCGGGCGGTCGTGCGCACGTCACGGCCCTCGCTCAGCGCGCTCACGCAGGCCCCGTCGACCACCGCGATCACCAGTTCGGCCGGCCAGGGGAAGCCCACCCGGCGCAGCACCCGGTTCACGGCCGCATTGAGCCGATCGCGACCGGTCCGGTAGGCACGGCGCACCGGCGGCGACGCCCCGGCGGCCACGAGCTGCAAGTAGTGGCCGAGCAGTTCCTCGTCGGCCGGCAGCGTGGCGGAGAGGATGACCTCGACGACCCCGGCCGTGGTGTCCGGAGCGGGTCGGCTCTCGGCTGTTTCGGCAGCAAGTTCGGCCCGGGAGGCCCACCGCGCGATGTTGACCCGCCCGGCCTCGGTGAGCAGATCGTCGAGTCCGGTGAAGTAGTAGGTCATCGCCGACAGGGAGCAGCCCACCTCGGCGGCGACCGATCGGTGCGACACGCTCTGCGGGCCGTGCTCACGCAGGATCGCCGCCGCCGCCTCGATGATCTCCTGGCGTCGACGCTGCCCCTTGGCGGTCGCCGGCGCGATCGCTTCGCTCACCCCGTCGCCTCCTCGAGTCAGCCGACCGTGCGTGCTGCGTGGGTCACCGCCGATGCTACGGCCCTGTGATCCGGCCAGGCCATCGGGTCCGTGCCCTGGGGCGGATCCACGTGGGCCGGTGGCCCGCCGCCGCCGCACGGGCTCGGGCGGTGCCTGCCGCGCCGTACGGGCGAGCGCCTGCCGCTGTGCCACCCTTGCCCTCATGACCTGGCAGGCGTGGTTCACCCTCGCAGTGCTGGTGGGCGTGCTGGCCCTGCTCATCCGGGGCCGGACCTCGGCGGCTGCAGCGGTGTTCGGGGGCAACATCGTGCTGCTGGCCGCGGGCGTGATCGACACCGAGCAGTCCCTGGCCGGGTTCTCCAACCCCGCACCCCTGACTGTGGCGGCCCTCTACGTCGTGGCTGCCGGGGTGCAGCGGACCGGGGCGCTGACCCCGGCGCTGCACGGGGCGCTCGGTCGGAGCACCGGGGTGCGGATGCCCCTGTTGCGCCTCGCGGTCCCGGCCGCCGCCGCGTCCGGGTTCCTGAACAACACCCCCATCGCCGCCATGCTGATCCCCGAGGTGACCTCCTGGGCCGAGCGGCACCGCGTCTCGGTGTCCAAGCTGCTGATGCCGCTGTCCTTCGCGGTCGTGCTCGGCGGCCTGCTCAGCGTGATCGGCACCTCCACCAACCTGGTCGTCTCCGGGTTGATGGAGTCCGCCGGCCTGGGTGCGCTCGGGTTCTTCGAGATCGGGCGCATCGGGCTGCCGATCGCGGTCATCGGGATCGCGGTGATGGTTGCGCTGTCGGCCGCCGTGCTGCCCGCCCGGCGTTCGGTGGCCCAGGAGCTGGCCGAGCAGGCACGCGACTTCTACGTCGAGCTCACTGTGCAGGCCGGCGGCCCGGTCGATGGCCGCACCGTGGAGCAGGCCGGCCTGCGCGAGCTGCAGGGGGTGTTCCTGACCTCGGTCGACCGCGGGGACACCGTGATCGCCCCGGTCCGGCCCGAGACGGTGCTGCGCGGGGGCAACCGGCTGCGGTTCGCCGGGCAGGCCCGCAAGGTCGTCGACCTGCACAGTCACCGCGGGCTGGAGTTCGCCGAGACCCAGCACATCGAGGCCCTCACCGATCCGGCCGTCCGGTACTTCGAGGCCGTCATCGGCACCAAGTCCTCGTTGGTGGGCCGCACCCTGAAGGAGGCCGGCTTCCGCAACGAGTACCAGGCCGCCGTGGTGGCGATCCACCGCGACGGCGAACTCGTCGACGGCCAGCTCGGCCAGGTGCCGCTCCGGCTGGGCGACACCCTCATCCTGCTCTCGGACCCCGGGTTCAAGAAGCGCTGGGGCGACCGGGACGACTTCCTGCTCATCGCTGCGATGGATGCGGCCCCCAGCCCCCCGGTGTCGGCCGCGAAGGCGGGTCTGGCCGTCTCGATCCTGCTCGGCATCATCGTCCTGGCGACCCTGGAGATCGTGCCGATCCTGGTCGGCGCCCTGGTCGGCGCGATCCTGATGGTGGCCGTCGGCGTGCTGAGCGTCACCGAGGCGCGGCGCGCGGTCGACCTCGACGTGATCGTCATCATCGCCGCCGCCTTCGGCCTGGCTGCGGCCATGGAGACCTCCGGCCTGGCCGGTCAGGCCGCGTCGGCAGTGACGTCGCTGTTCGACACCTGGGGCGACCGGGGCGCGCTGCTGGGCATCGTGATCGCCACGATGGTCCTCACCGAGATGATCACCAACAACGCCGCAGCCCTGCTCATGTTCCCGATCGGGCTGTCGCTGGCGGCCGGGACGGGTCTGGACCCGGTCGGCGTGGCGATCGCGATCGCCGTGGCCGCGTCGGCCTCGTTCCTGACCCCGATCGGATACCAGACCAACACGATGGTCTACGGGCCCGGCGGCTACAAGTTCACCGACTACTGGCGGCTGGGGCTGCCGCTGTCGGTGGTGGTGGTCGTCATGACCGTGGGGCTGGTCCCCGTCCTCTGGCCGTAGCCTCCCGCCGATTGCGGTGGGCAGCCGTGCGGAGCAGCGCAGCCCGACAGGGTTTTAGTGGATGGCCGCCGCCGGTATGCCCGGCGCCCTCGACGGGTAGGGGAGGGGCGTAGGCAGACAGATCGTGAACTACGGATCGGAGCACCATGAAGACCAAGGTCGTGTTCGTCGCAGGGTTCGTCGGCGGCTATGTGTTGGGTTCCCGAGCGGGCCGGACCCGCTACGAGGAGCTCAAGCGCCGGTCCCAGGACCTCATGGAGAGCCCGTTCGTGGCCGAGAAGGCCGCGCAGGTGAAGGACTTCGCCGCGGAGAAGGCCCCCGTGGTCAAGCACAAGGTCGGTGACGCGGCCGCCAAGGCGACCGAATCGGTCAAGGACACGGTGTCGCGCGACAGCGGCGGCAGTTCCGGTGCGGTCGGCGACCAGCCGGTGCCGCCGGCAGCCGACTCCGAGGTGGCGGGCGCCCCGGCCCTGGTCCTGACCGAGAGCCAGGTGTCCAAGGAGGGCGCCCCCTGACGCGGGGAACCCGCCGCCCATGGCCCCCGGACACCTCCGGGGCCACGCACATCCTTCTTGAGCTCGCCCGCGCCTCGGGCGACGTACAGGGCGCCGTGCTGCGTGCCGAGGAGGTCACTGGCCCGCGATTCGCCGAGCCGCCCGCCGAGCCCGCGCAGGTCGAGTTCACCGGCGCGACATCGACCGCGCGCAGGGCTGAGACAACTAGGAGGCTGGCACTCTCCTATCCAGAGTGCTAATCTTGGCATTGCCACTTTGTGACGAATACCCAAGGAGGTGGTTGAGGTGGCAAACCGTTTCGATCCCTTCCGTGATCTCGACCGGATGGCTGAGCGCATTCTGTCGACCGCCGTCGACGCGGGTCAGGCGCTTCGTGCCATGCCGATCGATCTCTACCGGCAGGGCGACCGCTGGATCCTGCAGTGCGACCTGCCCGGGGTGGACCCCGGCTCCATCGATGTCGACGTCGACGAGCGCGTGATGACCATCCGGGCGCAGCGCACGGCCGGGGCCCAGGACGCTGAGTGGCTGGCCGCGGAGCGGGTCTCCGGCACGTTCGCCCGCCAACTGACGCTGGGCAACGCCGTCGACCTGGAGAACGTCACGGCGTCCTACACCGATGGCGTGCTGACCTTGGTCCTGCCAGTGGCCGAGGCGGCCAAGCCGCGCAAGATCTCGGTCGAGTCCGGGGGCGGTGCCCCGGTCTCGATCGACACCACCGCGGCGGACGACCAGGGCGACGCCGGCTGAGCCCAGCAGCGACCCACGCGAGGTCCGCGTCCCGGTGGTCCCGAGACGCGGACCTCGCGCGTCACGACGCTGATCCCATGAGCCGGGGAGTGCGCCTCGCCCACCGCCGGAAGCCCGGCGAGCGGGGCGTCCTCAGCGCAGCAGCGCACCGACCGGCTCGGCAACCGGGACATGCACGGCGATCGGTGCTTCCCCAGCCGAGCCGTGCACCGGCACCCAGCCGGCGGCCGGGTCGCGGCGGGTGAGCGCACCGGAGGCCGGATCGACGCAGACCAGCGAGATCCATTCCCCCAGCACCAGCCGGGAGACCTCGGGATGTGCGGCGAGGATGTCCTCGACCCGCTGGGCGTCGGCGCACACCACTGCCAGGAGCCGGACGGGCGCGTGCTGGGGCAGGCTCGGCCAGGTTCCCTCGATCGGCGCCTCGGCGGACACCGCCTGCCACGGCAGCCCGATTCGCAGGTCACCCCGCGCACCCGTGACCACCCCGGTCAGCGGAGCCGGACCGCCGTCGTGGGCGGCCAGGACGTTGTGCGTGGTCTTGTCGCCAGCCCCGAAACGCTCGGGGGCAATGGTGGAGAACCAGTACTGCGAGTTGATCCACTGGGCGACCACCAGGGGTGCGCTGAGCAGGAACTCCAACGCGCTGCCGTCGGCATCGCTGTGCGGCTGATAGGAGTGCAGGAAGACCCTGCCGTCGAGGTCCAGGCTGCGCGTCAGCGAACGCGGGCCGAACACGATCGCGGCATTGCCGGCCAGGCCCCACTCCGGGCGGACCTGGGCCCAGTCCACCGCCCGCGCGTCCAGCCGGGTGCGCAGCGCCGCAAGCCCCGTCGGCATCCGATCGGGCAGCAGGGCGGCGCGCTCCACCGCGACGGCATCGCAGGCCAGCGCCAGGTCGGCCTCGAGCTCGGCAAGCGTGTCGCGCAGGTGGGCGGGAACCGCATCGAGCACCAGGACCCGGTCACGGGTGGTGTCGTGCAGTGCGGCACCGAACCAGGTCGCCGCGGGAATGGTGATCCCTCGGGAGCCCAGGTGCTGGCGCACCCGTGGGTCATTGAGCACCTGAGTCATCGCGCGGGCACTGACGTCGCCGGCCTGCCCCCCGCACGCACCGCAGTCGTAGGCGGCCACGTGCGGGTTGTTGGCCGCATACCCGCCATGCCCGGCGAGCAGCACCACCGGCGCCGGAGTCAGCAGTCCTGTCGTGCGCAGGAAGGCCTCCGCAGCCGCCACCAACTCCTCGAGGGCGAACCCCTGCGGAGCGTCGGGTCCACGCTCGATGCACAGCCCCTGCGCAACGGGTGCCCCGAAGGTGCTGGCCGTCGCTGCGCGCAGCCGGTCCCAGCTGCCCGGACGCAGCGTGTGCAGCAGGGCCGTCGGGCCGGTGATCCACCCGGCGGCCTCCGCGAGGGCGAATGGCGCGGCGACTCGGCCTGCCAGCGCGTGCACGCCCTCGGCGGCGCCGGCCATGCTGCCCGGGTCACCGGCGGTCGTCTCGGTGACCAGGTGCTGGGGACGCAGCAGCGCCGGCAGCCGCTCGGTCACGGCGCCGTTGGCATCGGCGTAGCTCAGCGGGATGCCGAAGAATCCGGCGGCGCCCAGCGTCTCCCATGAGCCGGTGCCCTCGAGGTGGCGGCGCAGCCGCTCGGAGCGGACGTCGATGCAGGTGACGAGCTGAGCGCGGGGGGCCTCGGGCACCGCCTCCGCGGTGGCGAGGTCGAGGGCGACCGCCCCGAGGTGGTCCAGCAGCGGGGTCCGGTAGGACTCCTCCCATACCGCAAGGCGCAGCATGTCGATCCCGCGATCGGCCACCTCCTCGGCGATCTGGGCCAGCGCCGCCAGGGCATCGGGTCGAGTGCTGCCCGCGTCGATGCCGGCTGCGTCCAGGAGCCCCGCGACGACGGGCGCCAGGTCGAGCGGCTCGGCGGGACGGTCGCCCCGGACCCCGCGGGAGCCGGCCGCGCGGGCAACCACGACCTCGAGAGCGAGCCGGGCCACGAGCAGGTCGAGGGTCTCGTCGTCCGGGCCAGCGAGCTCGACCCGGCGGCGCCAGGCCAGGTGCGCCACCCAGCCCGGGTCGCGGGCGAGCACCCGGGACAGGGCCGCAACAAGATCGTCGGGCTCCAGGCCGAGCTCGCCCACCAGAAGGGGCAGGGCATCGCAGGCTCGCTCGGGCAGCGCGGCCACCCACTGCTGGGCGCCGGCCGCCCCGATCAAGGTGTCCAGGTGGGCCGCGTCGCCGCGCAACGCCGCCCAGACACCGCCGCGGCCCTCGGGCCAGGCGGGCAGCCCGTAGCACCGCGCCGCGTAGGCCGAGACGAGGTCACGGGCACGTTCCTGGATGCTGGCCAACCCAGGCTCCAGGCGCACACCGGTCTCGGCGGGCGTCGCGGTCTGGCGCCCGCCTGTGGCCTCGATCGACGCAGCGACCAGCGCCGCGCGGGCCGCGTCGATCTGCCCCACGCCGGCAGCGTCGTGCCGCAGCAGGCCTGCGACGAGCTCCGCACGCGGGTGCATCGACCCGGCGTGGGCGATGTCGGGCCCCGGTGCCACGCCGGCGCTCACCTGGCGCAGGGCCCCCTCGGTCACGGCACCGCGGGCCAGGGCGGCGCGCAGCATCGAGGCGTCGATCCCGGGCCGGACCCCCCAGGCGGGCGCGGCAGCATCCAGGGCATCGGCGAAGGGCAGTTGCTCCAGGCCGGCCAGCGGGTTGCTGGCCACGAAGCCGTGCAGGGGCCAGAGCGGGGAGACCAGGTCGACTGCCAGGTCGGCCGCCGCCAGCGTCGTGGCCCGGTCCGGCGCCCCGCCCACCGGGCGCTCACCCATCGCACGCAGCGCCACGCGGGTACGGCGCAACCGTGGTGCCCGGGGCATCGTGCTCCGAGCGACGGAGGCGGTGATCCGCGGCAGGCGTCCGGCCCGCAGTTGGGCATCGAGTCGCCACGCAAGGCCCCCGAGCGCGACCAGGATCGCCACCAGCAGGGCAGCGCCTGCAGCGCCCGGCTGGCCCCACGTGGCCAGTTCGACCCCGAAGGATCCGGCCAGTCCGTGCTCGACCTTGCGCAGGATCAGCGTGTAGCCCAGTCCAGCGCCCAGGACGACCGCCAGCGAGGTGCTGCTGCGGTAGCGGCCAGTGGCGGCCGCGCGAGCAGCCACCCCGGCGGCCAGTCCGACGACGGCCATCGGCAGGAGCATGGCCGGGGTCTGCCACAGGGACGGGCCCCACGGTCCCGGCAGACCCGCGCCCAGCGCCACCACCAGGACGCCGGACAGGCCGGCGAGGCCAGCCGCGACGTCCCTGCTCGCAGGCTCGGGTGCGTGGTCGGCGCGGGCCGGGCTCGTGCGCACCCGCTCGATGGCACCACCGGCGCCGAGGAACAGCGCCGCCTTCCACAAGCCGTGGCCGACCACGTGCAGCAGAACGGCCCCGGGCAGGCCGAGTCCCACCGTGATCGCGACGTACCCCATCTGTGCCGATGTCGAGGAAGCCAGACGCCCCTTCACATCCGGGCGGACCCGCTGCTGCGCGCTGGCGACCAGGACCGTGACCACCCCGAGCGCGATCGCCGCACCCCGGGCCGGAGTGCTGGCCGCCAGCAGCGGCCAGAGCAGCAGGGCCAGGACGCCGATGCTGTTGACGAAGCCCGCGTGCAGCAGGGCGCTGACCGGGGACGGACCCTCGGCCACCTCGGGCAACCAGCGATGGGCCGGGACCAGGGCGCTGCGCACCACGCCGGCGGCCACGACCAGCAGCGCGGTCGCGGTCACGATGACCGAGCCCGACCCTGCGACCGCTGCACCGAGCTCGCCGACCTGCAGGGTACCCAGGCCGAGGCCGGCCGCGGCGACCGCCGACCAGAGCAGCACGTCGCCGAGCAGCAGGGCTCGGCGGGTGGTGCGCTGCGCCGAGCGCGCCCGTGCGGTGCCCGGGTGTCCGACCAGGCCGCTCATGGCTAATCCCGCGGCCGTCCAGCCCAGTGCGAGCAGCACCAGGCTGGTCGTGGTCACCGACAGCGCCAGGCTCAGGACCGCGACCAGTTCGAGGGCCGCGAAGCGGTGCAGTCGATGTTGGCCCTGCAGGTTGCGGGCCGAGTAGGTGGCGACCATCGCTCCGACGACCGTGATCAGGACCAGCAGGGTCGCCGTCGGGCCGGTCAGGGTCGCGCCGATGCTCGTGGATCCGAACGGGCCCAGGTCGAGCATCGGCCCCTGGAATCCGGGGCTGGCCCCGGTGAGCACGCCGATGAGGCCAGCCACGGCGAGCAGGGCGGCCAGTTGGAGGATCGCGGCGGTGGTGCGGAGGGAAGTCATGCGCAGGAGAATACACGAATAAATATTCGTGTCTAATCCCGCGCACCACGTGGCGCCCGGTCTCGACGTGCGCGATCATGGACCCATGCCCGAATCCGTGGTTGCGCCCAGGGAAGGTGGCCGGACGTGGACCCTGCTGACCAACCACGCCCGGCTGCTGCTGCTAATCGCCCGGAATCCCGACGCCCGGTTGCGTGACCTGGCCGACGAGGCCCAGATCACCGAGCGCACCGCCCAGGGGATCCTGCGCGACCTGATCGAGGCCGGCTTCGTGACGCGCACCCGGGTGGGCCGGCGCAACTCGTACGTCGTGCATCCCGAGCTGCACTTCCGCCACCCGGCCGAGGCCGGTCACGAGGTCCGCGAACTGCTCGAGCTCTTCGACGCGCTTCCGGAGAACTGACCGCGGGGACTGGGCACACAAGACGGTCGGTGACTCGCCGAGCGTCAGGCCGGTCGTGAGGCGGGCCGCCGCGTTGCGCCCCCGCGCGGTGCCCCCGAGGTGGCAGTGGCAGTGCCCAGCGACGTGGAGTCACACAGTGCTGGGATGCCGAGCTGACCGTGTGCGCACCTCGATCCGGGCGAGGTTCGCAGGCCGACAGGTGGCGTCGTCCACGAGCGTGGTGGGGTGGTTGGCGATGTCGGTCCCCGTTGATAGTATTCGTACAGGTGTTCGAGACAGGGGAGTGCGAGATGCAGACAGCAATGGTGGACCGGGTGGTCGAAACCCGAGCGCTGGGCGCGTTGCCCGATGCGTCCGCGCAGGTCCGGTCGGTGTGGTCGGAGTTGGTCGCGCTGTCCGGCGGGGACGCCCCCGAGATGGGCCTGGCTGCTGGTGATCGCCCGGGGGCCGATGTGGAGGTGCTGTGCTCGGCAGTCGCGATCGCCGAGTACGAGTTGGCCAGGCGGATGGCGCTGGTCGCCCGGTCGGGCAGCCTGCCGCTGGTCGGTGATGGTGCGATGCTGCTCGCCCGGGGCTGGTCCGCGGGCTGGGCCCGTCGCCTGGCCCGGGCGGGGGTGTTCGCCCACGAGTACCCGAAGCTGGGCGGTGTGTGGGCCGCCGGGGTGATCACCAGTGAGCACGTCCACGCGGTCGCCCGTCGCGCCAAGGTGTTGACCGACGAGGAGCTCAGCGCAGTGCTCGACGAGCTGGCCCCTCTGTGGGGGCGGTTGTCCCCCCACGCCGCCGTGGTGTTCCTGGACCGCGTCATCCGGATGCTGCACCCCCCGGCCGATCCGGACCCCGATGAAGTGGGCGCCTACGAGTCGCGGTCGCTGTCCTTCGCCCTGACCAGCGACTCGGTCGTCCTGGCCGGCACGCTGCCCCGCCTCGAGGGGGAAGCGGTGATCGCCGCGGTCGACGCGTTCGCCGAACGGCTGCGCTCCCAGGCCGATCACGTGCCCGCGACCGCACGGCGGGCCGACGCCCTGGTCGCCCTGGTCAACGCCGCTCACGCCGCAGGATCGATCCCCAGCCGCGGCGGGCTGCCCGTGTCCGTGTCGGTCACGATGGACACCATGACCACAGGGGAGGTCCTGTGCACCACCAGCCGCGGGAGGGCACTCACCCCCGCCGAGCAGCGCTTCAGCACCTGCGACGCACTCATCACGCCCATCCAGATCGACTCGGGCAGTGGCCCCGACCCGGTCATCGACCTGCGTGACACCGCCGGGGCCGCCCACGCGGAGCATCGGCCGCGGGTCCGCGTCCGATGCTGGGCTGTCCGGCGCTGGCGCTGCGGCCCGGATCGCGGCGCTGGCAGCGGTTCTCCTCGCCACCCGGATCCCGTTGGCCGTCGGACGGACAGTAGGGACTGCTACCCCCGCACAGCGCCGGGCATTGGCCACCCGTGACGGCGGGTGCGTCATCCCGGGCTGTGGGGAGACCGGCCGAGGCATGTCAGACGCACCATGTCCACGACTGGGCCTCCGGCGGTGCCTCGGACCTGGCCAATCTGGCGTTGCTCTGCTGGGCGCATCATCGTCAGGTGGATCTGGGCATGTGGACCATCAGCCCGGCCCCACCCGGCTCGACGAGGACCATCCCGGCGCAGGGGGCGCCGCCGGGAACGGCATGGCCGGCGAACCACGAGGCACCGTGGATCATCACCCGCACGCCGCGCACCCGCTGGCGACGGTGAACCGAGGGTCGGGACGGTGGACGGGCCCTCAGGGGCGACTGGAGCCCATCAAGGTCCAGTTGACGATCGGGACGTTGACCAGCGCGCGCTGGTCGAGGTCCTCCACGTGGAAGCCCGCGTCGACCAGGGCTGCCCGGGTGTCCTGGTCGCAGCGGCAGCCACCGGCGACCCGCTGCCACAGCCCGCCGATCGAGACCAGGCGCTGCATCCGTTGGCTCCAGGTGCCCGGCTCGGCGCGCACGTGCTCCAGGACGCACACCGAGCCGTCGGGGTGCAGCACCCGGCGTGCCTCGGCCAGGACATCGGCCACCGAGTCCACCGAGCACAGCACGTAGGCGAACAGGACGCTGTCCACCGAGTCGTCCGGGATCGGCAGGTGCTCACCGACGGCATCGAGGAGCTCGACCTCGATCCCCCGCGCCCGGGCTGCCTGCACCCGGGGCAGGGACACCTCGCGCATGGAGGCGCTCGGCTCGACAGCGATCACGCAGGTGACCGCCTCGGGCAGATGGTCCAGGTCGTGACCTGGGCCCAGGCCCACGATCAGCAGCCGACCGTGTGCCCCAGTGAGCACCTCGGATCGGGCCGGGCCGAGTTCGGAGTGCTCACCGAGGTCGGCGATCACGTCGTAGAGCCGGGTGAAAAGCGGGTGGTCATGCGCGGCCATGGCCCCCAGTATGCGCGCCTGCGAGGAGCCCTTGCGCTGTGTCCCCCTCCCGCGCTGCCCGCCCACCCTGAGACCGGGTCGCAGGTCCCCTACAGTGATTCAGGTCACCGCGCGGCGTGCACGCGCCCCGATCCCATGCGGAAAGGACCACCCATGAACCTCGCCAGCAACCTCGCCCGTACCGCGCAGGCGAACCCCGCCAAGCCCGCAATCGTCCTGGACGACACCGTGATCCCCTACGGGATGCTCGCCCAGGGGGCGGCCCGGGTGGCCGGCTGGCTGAAGTCCCTGGGGGTCGGACCCGGCGACCGGGTGGCCGTGAGCCTGCCCAACATCCCGCACATGCCGATCATCTACTACGGGATCCTCTGGGCCGGCGGCGTCGTCGTGCCGGTCAATCCGCTTTACAAGTCCCGCGAGTTCGCCTTCGTGCTGCGCGACTCGGAGTCGAAGGTGTTCTTCGCCTGGGACGGGGTGGCCGTCGAGGCCGAGGGCGGCGCGCAGGAGGCCGGCTCGCAGTTCATCAGCGTCGTACCCGCCGAGTTCCTCGGCCAGGTCATGGCCCACGACCCGATCGACCTGGTCGACCGGGACGACTCGCAGACCGCTGTCGTGCTCTACACGTCAGGGACCACGGGCACGCCCAAGGGCGCCGAGCTCACCCACTCGAACATGCGGCGCAACGCCGAGGTCTGCATCGGCCTGATCACCTTCGCCGAGGACGACATGGTCTTCGGCGGCCTGCCGCTGTTCCACTCCTTCGGCCAGACCGTGGGCATGAACGCCTCGATCCTGGCCGGGTGCACCATCACCCTCCTGCCCCGCTTCGATCCGACCAAGGCCCTCGAGGTGCTCCAGCGCGACAAGGTGACGGTCATGCTCGGGGTGCCCACCATGTACGTGGCCCTGCTCCAGCACCCGGACAAGGCCGACTACGACCTGTCGACGTTGCGCATGTGCGCCTCCGGCGGGGCGTCGCTGCCCGTCGAGGTCCTGCACGGCTTCGAGAAGGCCTTCGACACGATCATCCTCGAGGGGTACGGCCTGTCCGAGACCAGCCCGGTGGCCTCGTTCAACCATCCCGACCGCGAGCGCAAGCCCGGCTCGATCGGCCAGCCGGTCGACGGGGTGGAGTTCCGCCTGGTCGACTCCGACTGGAACGACACCCCCGACGGCGAGATCGGTGAGATCGCGATCAAGGGCCACAACGTCATGAGCGGCTACCTGGGCAAGCCCGAGGCCACCGCCGAGGTGATGCACGAGGGATGGTTCCGCACCGGCGACCTGGCCAAGCGCGACGACGAGGGCTACTACTACATCGTCGACCGGGCCAAGGACATGATCATCCGCGGCGGGTTCAACGTCTACCCCCGCGAGATCGAGGAGGTGCTCTACGAGCACCCGGCCGTGGCCACCGCCGCGGTGGTCGGCGTGCCGCACCCCGAGCTCGGCGAGGAGGTGGCCGCCGCGGTCACCCTCAAGCCCGGTGCCAGTGCCACCGCCGACGAGCTGCGCGAGTTCGTCAAGGAGCGGGTGGCGCCCTTCAAGTACCCGCGCACCATCTGGGTGACCAGCGAGCTGCCGCTGACCGCCACCGGAAAGATCCTCAAGCGCGAGATCCACATCCCCACGAACTGACCCGCACCGCCCCGCGCCTGCACGGGGGCGCGGGGCGGCGCGGGCGGCGGAGTGCGGGTTGCTACTCCAGCAGCATCCGGTCCACCGCGAACGCGGGACCGGCGACCTGGTGGAACTTCTCGACCAGGTCCGGGACCTTGAGCTTGGACTTCTGCGCCTCGTCGACGTCGAGCACGATCCGTCCGCCGTGCATCATGATCAGCCGGTCGCCGTAGCGCAGCGCGAGCTCCATGTTGTGGGTGACCATCATGGTCGTCAGCCCACGGCTGTCCACGATCCGGCCGGTGAGCTCCATGATCGTGGCCGCGACCTTGGGGTCCAGTGCGGCGGTGTGCTCGTCGAGGAGCAGCAGGCTCGGCTCGTCCATGGTCGCCATCAGCAGGCTCATCGCCTGGCGCTGACCACCGGAGAGCTTGCTCACCGAGGCCTTGAGCCGGTCCTGGAGCCCCATGCCCAAGCCGGTCAGCTCCTCGTGCATCTCGGCACGGTGGCTCTTGGTGACCCCGAGTCGCAGCCCGCTGCGCTGCGAGCGCATCCGGGCGATGGCCATGTTCTCCTCGATGGACATCCCCGGCGCGGTGCCTGCCCGGGGGTCCTGGAACACCCGGCCGATGAAGCGGCTGCGGACGTGCTCGCGATGCTTGGTGATGTCGCGATCGCCGAGCTGGATCCGCCCGCTGGTCACCGGGAAGGTGCCGGCCACGGCGTTGAGCAGGGTGGACTTGCCCGCGCCGTTGGAGCCGATCACAGTCACGAACTGCCCCGCCGGCATGCTCAGGTCGATTCCGTCGAGGGCGACCACCTCGTTGGCGGTGCCGGCGAAGAAGACCTTGCGGATCTCGGTGAGGGTCAGTGCCTCGGGATGGCTCATACCCGCACCACCCGCAACCGAAGGGCCGGTACGGACAGCGCGACCACGACCAGCACCGCGGTGAGCAGCTTCAGGTCCGTGGGCGCGATCCCCAACCGCAGGCTCGTCGCGATGAGCATCCGGTAGACGATCGACCCCCCGATCACCGCGAACAGCACCCAGGTGATCGAGCGCTGCCCGAAGATCACCTCGCCCATGATCACCCCGGCCAGGCCGGCGACAATCGTGCCGATGCCCATGCCGACGTCGGCGAACCCCTGCTGCTGGGCGACCAGCGAGCCGGTGAGTGCCACCAGCCCGTTGGCCAGGCCCAGACCGATCACCCGGGTGACGTCGGTGTTGGTCCCCATCGAGCGGATCATCTGCTCGTTGTCCCCGGTCGCGCGAAGGCACAGTCCGAGCTCGGTGTGCAGGAACCAGTTGAGCGCCAGGACGATCAGCAGCGCGATCCCGGCCAGCGTCCCGATCAGGTACCAGTCGGTCAGGGCGACGCCGAACACGTCACCGACCTTCTCGAAGACCCCGTCCACCCCGAGCAGCGGGGTGTTGCTGCGGCCCATCACCCGCAGGTTGACGGTGTAGAGCGCGGTCATCGTCAGGATGCCGGCCAACAGCTTGGGCCCGTAGTTGGTCCCCGAGGTGTCGCCGGACCCGTGCTTGAGGGCCACGTGCAGCAGGCCGGTGACCATCCCCGCGCACACCCCGGCCAGCACCCCGGCCAGCGTGGCCAGCCACGGGGACTGACCTGCGACCAGCATCGCAGCCGTGACCGCCGCCCCCAGGGGCAGGCTTCCATCGACGGTGAGGTCGGGGAAGTCCAGCACCCGGAACGTGATGTACACGCCGAGCACCATGAAGCAGTACAGCAGCCCCTGCTGCAGACCGCTGGTGAGGATGGCTTCCACGGGAGGTCCGACCGGTCAGTGGATCAGCGACCGGATCAGAACTTGTTCACCGCCTCGGTCACGACATCCTCGGGCAGCGTCACGCCGGACTTGGCGGCGGCGTCGGCATTGATCGACAGCTGCAGCGTCTCGGCGTACTCGACGGGGGTGGCCGAGATCGCCTGACCGCCCAGGATGGCCGCAGCCATCTCGCCGGCCTGCACGCCGAGGTCGGCGTAGTCGAAGGCGTAGGCCGCGACCGCGCCGCGCTGGACGCTGTCGGTGTCGCCGGCGAACAGCGGGATCTCGTTCTCCTGGGCGACCTTGACCACGCTCTCCAGCGCGGACACGACCGTGTTGTCGGTCAGCACCGAGATGGCGTCCACCCGGCCGACCAAGGAATCGGCGGCAGCCTGCACCTCGGAGGAGTTCGACGCGGTGGCCTCGACGACCTCGATGCCGACCGCAGCAGCGGCCTTCTTCTGCTCCTCGATCAGGAACACCGAGTTGGACTCACCGGCGTTGTACATCACGCCGAGGGTCTTGATGTCGGGCAGCACCCGGGTGATCAGCTCCAGGGTCGGGCCCATCGGCAGCAGGTCGCTGACCCCGGTGGTGTTGCCACCGGGCGCCTCGGCGTTGTCCACCAGGCCCGCTCCGACCGGGTCGGTCACGGCCGTGAACACGATGGGCGTGTCGGTGACCGCCTTGACCACGGCCTGGGAGGTGGGCGTGGCCACCCCGAGCACCAGGTCCAGGCCGTCGTTGGCGAACTTCTGCGCGATGCTGGCTGCCGTGGCGATGTCGCCCTGGGCGTTCTGCACGTCGTAGGTCACGTTGGTGAAGCCCTTGTCGGCCAGACCCTTCTTGAAGCCCTCCACGGCGCCGTCCAGCGCGGGGTGCGACACGATCTGGCTGATGCCGATGGTGTAGGCCTTGCTGGCGGCGTCGTTGGACGCGGCATCGCTGGCCGCGGGGTCGGCGGTGCCCGAGTCGCTGGCGCAGGCGGACAGGGCGAGGGCGGCGGCGGCGAGCACCGCTGCGACCTTGGGGGCGCGAAGCATGGGGAGATCCTCTCGGTCAGGGCAATGGCCGGGGCAGGCTCGTACGGGTGCCAATCCGGCGCAATCGGGCGCAGTCTATGCCCGGCGGCACACGATGGTGGGGCCCGGTCCGCGTGGGTGTGGTGCGCGTGTCGCCGGCGCGACCTCAGGCGATCGTGAGCAGCAGCTGACCGCGCGGCTTGGGGATCGGGACCGCGGCCATCTCCATGCGCTGGCCCGGGCGGGCATGCACCCGGTGCTCGGTCAGGACCGCGGCCAGCACCGCCTTGGTCATCAGCTCGGCCAGGTGGTTGCCCAGGCAGATGTGCGCCCCACCCCCGAACGGCACGTACACATGCGAGTGCGCCCGGTCCTCGGCCCGATCGGGGCCGAACCGCAGTGGGTCGAACTGGTCAGGATCGGTCCACCAGTCCGGGTGCCGGTGCAGCCCCAGACTGGCCAGGGTGATCATCTGGCCCGCGCGCAGCGGCACCCCGGCGACCTCGGTGTCGCGCAGCACCCCCCGCGGCGAGAACGGAACCGGCGGGCTCAGGCGCAGTGCCTCCTTCATCACCAGCTCGGCGTCGGTCAGCGACTTGTAGTTCTCGATGCACACCGGTGCCCCGCCCAGCCCAGCGACCTCGTGGGCCAGCCGGTCCTGCCAGTCCGGGTGCTGGGCCAGGTGCCAGAGCATCACCGTCAGGGTGGCGGTGGTGGTGTCGTGGGCGGCCAGCAGCAGGAAGATCATGTGGTCCACGACCTCGTCGGTGGCCAGCGTGGCGCCCGACTCGGTGGTCGCCCGGGACAGCTGGCTGAGCAGGTCCGCGCCCTGCACACCGGCTGCCCGGCGCTGGTTCACCAGCTCGGTGAGCAGCTGCTGCAGGGTCGCCCGGGCCCGCAGCCCGCGGGCGAACGCCGTGCCGGGCAGGTCGCGGCGCACCGGCGCGACCGAGGCGCGCATCATCGCCACGAAGCTGTCGTTGACCACCTCGGTCTGCGCCCCGAGCTCGAGCCCCACGAACACCTGTGCGGCGATATCCAGGGTCAGGTGCTTGGTCATCCGGTAGACGTCGGTGCCCTCGGGTCCCGCGTGACGCACGGCAGCAGCCACATGCTGGGCCGCGAGGTCGTTGACCTGGGCCATGTAGCCGGCCAGGGCCTGCCGGCGGAACGCGTACTGCATGACGCGGCGGTGCAGGTGATGGTCGTCGAAGTCGCGCAGCATCAATCCGCGGGAGAACATCGGTCCGATCGTGAACGACCAGCCGATCTCGCTGGAGAAGTTCGCGGCGCGATCGATGTACACCTCCTTGGTGGCCCCCGGGCTCATCAGCACCGTGGTCGGCTGGCCCAGGACCCGCACCTCGAAGGCGTCGCCGTGCTCGGCCTGCGCCCGCCGCAGCAGCCCGCCCGCATCGCGCAGGAATTCGACGGTGTTGCCCAGCAGGGGCAGCCCGGACACACGGGGGAGCGGGGGAGTCATGCCCCCATGGTGGCAGTTGCCTCCGGCTCGGGTGCCCAGCGCCGTGAAACCGGCCGGTCGGCCGTCTCCCTCCCTCGGTCGCGTCGCGCCACACCTGCACGGCTACCCTGACCCCCATGGCGAAGAAGGCGAAGAACAGCGACGGGTCGCGCAAGTCCAAGCGGATGAACAAGGCCCTCTACGAGTTGGAGCTGTTCCGACTGCAAGCCGAGCTGGTCGAGATGCAGGAGTGGGTCCGTACCACCGGGGCTCGGGTCGTGGTGATCTTCGAGGGCCGGGACGCTGCCGGCAAGGGCGGCACGATCCAGCGGATCGCGCAGTACCTCAACCCCCGCGTCGCGCGGATCGTGGCCCTACCCGCGCCCACCGAGCGCGAGCAGACCCAGTGGTACTTCCAGCGCTACGTGCCGCACCTGCCCGCGGCCGGCGAGATCGCCCTGCTCGACCGTTCCTGGTACAACCGCGCTGGTGTGGAGCGGGTCATGGGGTTCTGCACCGCCGAGGAGTACCGCCGGTTCCTGCACCAGGCCCCGATCTTCGAGAGCATGCTCATCGAGGACGGAATCCTGCTGCGCAAGTACTGGTTCAGCGTCTCCGACGAGGAGCAGGAAGCGCGTTTCCGCTCACGGCTGGACGACCCGATGCGGCGCTGGAAGCTCTCGCCGATGGACCTGGAGTCGATCACCCGGTGGGAGGACTACTCCCGGGCCAAGGACGACATGCTCGTGCACACCGATACCTCCGCCGCGCCCTGGTACGTGGTGGAGTCCGACGACAAGCGCCGGGCCCGGATCAACGCCATCCACCACCTGCTGTCCACCATCCCCTACACGCGCGTCGAGCGTGCCCCCCTGGCCCTGCCCAAGCGGCCGGCCACCACCGGCTACCAGCGGCCGCCGCGCGACACCCAGACGTTCGTCGTCGATCACGCCCGGGACCTCGAGCTCGCGGCGCAGGAGGCGGGCCGAAAGCGCCAGCGCGAGGGCGAGCACTGACTGCTCGACCGCACGAGCCAGGGGCCCGCCGGATGGATCCGACGAGCCCCTGGTAGTGCGTGTTCGGTTGGTGTGGTCAGTTGATCAGGAGAGCAGCGCGTCCACATCCACGGTCGGGGGCACGAGCACACCGTCGATCACGTGGATGACGCCGTTGGAGGCGTCCACGTCGACCGCCGTGACCGTCGCGGTGTCGTTCAGCACGACCGCGCCGTCGGGGGTGGTGATGGTGATGTCCTCACCCTCCACAGTTGCCACGTCACCCGCGGTGACCTGGTCGGAGGTGACCTCACCGGACACGACGTGGTAGGTCAGGATCTTGGACAGGGTCTCCTTGTTCTCCGGCAGGAGCAGGGCGTCGAGCAGGCCCTCGGGCAGGGCGTCGAACGCCGCGTCGGTCGGCGCGAAGACCGTGAACGGTCCGGTGCCTGACAGGGTCTCGACCAGGTCGGCGGCGGTCACAGCGGCCACGAGGGTCTCGAAGTCCTCGTTGCTTGCGGCAACGTCGACGATGGTGCCGGCCGCCTCCATGGCCGGCTCGGAGGCCATCTCCGACGGGCTGGGGGCAGCCGTGGTCGGGGTGGTGGTGGCTTCCTCGCTGGTGCTCGAGCAGCCGGACAGGAATACGAGGGCGGCGATGCCGCCGGCAGCGGCAACCTTGATCTTCATGGGTTCTCCTCAGTGGTCGGACGAGTCGCCGTGTGCGACTCTCACTGAGTACTTCGCCCGCCACCCCCCGGATGGATGCACAATTGGTGCATAACTTTCTGGGACTTTTCAGCGGGTGATGCGCACCCCGGCCGAGCCCTTGGCCGACCAGGCCACCGTGATCCGTCCGCTACCGTGGCGCGAAGTCAGGGTGCACGTCGTCCGCTTCTTCTTCGTCGTGGAGCAGCGCACGACCCGTCGTCCGACGAGCTCCCGGCGCAGCGCCAGGGAGGCGAGGGTGGCCGGTGTTCCGGGCCGCGTGTTCACCGCCACCTGCTTGAGCGTGCCCTGATACCACTGGATCCCTGCGAAACCGAGCCGCAGGGCCTCCATCGTGGTGACCTCGGTCATCCGCTTCTGGGCTGCGGGGCTGGCCCATGCCGGCGTCAGGTTGATCTCGCTGGGGCTGCCATTGGTCAGGTTGTGGTTGGTCTCGGTCAGCCAGATGGGGACCTTGCGCAGCGTCCTGTGGCTGGTGATCAGCTTCTTGGCCGCCGTCCCCTTCCTGCGCCACTTCGCCAGCGACGTGTTCACGCTCCTCTGGCCCAGGGTGTAGAAGTTGATCGAGAAGCTGTCCACCGTGCGGCTGCGGGCCTGGTCCTGGAAGTACTCGGTGTTCAAACTGTTCGTCTTGCCGTACAGCGAGGGGCTGCTGATCTCGTAGCGTCCCGGGATCAACGTGCGGGCCACCTCGCGCAGGATCCGCTCCTGGGCACGCAGGGACTTCGACGCCTTCGACCAGCTGCGCGCTGCACCCGGGATCTCGTTGGTGACCGTGCCGCCGTTGCGCAGGTTGGGTTCGTTCCAGGCCTGCAGCACGAGCCGGTTGGCGGGGTTGGCGGCCAGGTACGGCGCCCCGGCCCTGATCACCGCGGTCACGTAGGCGACATAGGCGTCGTGCACCCGTCCCGACCGCATCGACGAGGCGGTCGGGAAGGAGGTGTTGGCCATCGATGCCTCGCAGTACCAGACATACGGGTTGCGGGCCTTGGCCGTGGGGTGGTCGTCGAACACCCAGGCCGAGGGATGCCCCAGCGACACGGTCAGCCGGCGGGCACCGCTGCGCACGTAGGTCTGGTAGGCGCGGGTGAGCGTGCGCGTGGCGGCCTGGTCGATCTCCGTGTCCGCCGTGGGCTGCACGGTGCACCACGCCGCCCACATCCGGGCCGTGCCCCACGCACCGGAGTCGTCGGGGTTGGCCCAGTCGTCCTGGACCCCGAAGGTCTCCGGGACGATCCGGCGCCCGAGGGCACTGGCCGGCGCCAGACCGGAGCCCACGAGCACAGCCACGAGCACCGCCACAGTCCCGATCCGAATTCCCCGCACTGTTCGCCCCTTCGCCGTCGGGGCGTCGGCTGACCAGCAGCACGCACCCGCAACTGGGCCCCGCGGCCCGGTGCGGCTGAGTGTAGGGCGGTGCCCGGCCCACGCCCGGACCGGGGCGAGCTGCCCTGGGCCGCCCCGGTCCACTCGTGCGGGCTGCTGTGGTCAGCGGGGCCTGCGTGGGACTGCCGGGCGGTGCGGACTGACCGAGGGCTCATCGGGCAGCCAGAACCGCCAGGGCGTGGGGGCCCCGGCCCCCGCGACACCGGTGCGCGGGCCCACGTCGTGCGCAACGACCGGCCCTGCGACCCGGAGGTCCAGGCGCAGGGGGCCGCGGGGGTCCAGCAGGTCCACGCCGTCCATCGCACCGGTCACGCCCAGGCACGTTGCCAGCCGGGCAGGTCCGCGGGCCAGGTCCCGATCGGTGCGGGCCGCGGGCCGGCGATCGCGCGCAGCGGCGAGCCCGTCGACCACCTCCCCGGCGCGCAGCAGCACTCCACCGGCGGTGCCCTCGGCGTGGGCGACCACGTTGAGGCACCAGTGCATCCCGTAGGTGAAGTAGACATACGCGTGCCCGGGCGGGCCGAACATGGTCGCGTTGCGGGCGGTGCGACCCCGGAAGGTGTGCGAACCGGGGTCCTCGGCCACGCCCCCGTACGCCTCGACCTCGGTGATTCGCAGGACCACCGCGGGCCCGAGCTCACCGGGCCCGAGCTGACCGGTCCCGATCTCACTGGTCACAGTCGCGCCCAGCAGCCACGGCGCCGCCTCGGTCGGGTGCCTGGTCAGCGGCCCGCGCAGCAGGTCGCCAGGGTCGCACGGGTCGCCAGGGCTGCTGGCGTCGGTCGTGCGCACGGATCAGGACTGGTCGGGTGGTCGGACGACGCCGCCGCGCGCGGCCCGGCGTGGATCGGCAGCGCGCATCGCCGCCTCCACGCGCTGCAGGTCGGTCTCGCCCTCACGGGCGCCGAACTCCTCGACGAGCTGGTACCTGCGGCCGTAGACCGTGACGATCGATTGGATCGTGGCCACCACCGGGATCGCCAGCAGGGCGCCGATGGCTCCGAACAGCGACGCGCCCACGAGCACCGAGCCGAACGCCACCGCAGGGTGGATCTCCAGGGTCGAGCGGGTCACCCGGGGGGCCACGATGTAGTTCTCCAGCTGCTGGTAGGCGGTGACCACGGCAAGCACCAGCACGGCCTTGACGGGATCGCCCTGGACCAGGGCGAGGATGATCGGGAGCGCCCCGGCCAGGTAGGTGCCGATGGTGGGGATGAACTGCGAGACCATGCCGACCCACAGGGCCATCGGCAGCCAGTAGGGCAGGTCCAGCAGGTAGAACGCCACCCCGTGGAACACCGCGCTGATCATGGCCAGCAGCCCGCGGGAGATCACGTACCCACCGGCCTTCTGGGTGGAGATGTCCACCACGGTGAGGAAGGTGCGCTGCTGGGCAGGGGGCAGCCACGAGGCGACCGTGCGCCGGAACTGCGGGCCGTCGGCGGCGAAGTAGAACGCGAAGAGTGCCACCGTGAACAGGGAGAAGACCCAGCCGATCGCGGTGCCGAGCACGCCGAGCAGGCCCACACCGAGGTTCGTGGCGATGTTGGCGATGTCCTTGGCCCCCAGGCCCAGGCTCTCGAGCACCTGGTTGTAGTCCAGCTGCGTGCCGAATCGTTCGTTGACCCACTCCAGCACTGTCTGCACGAACGACGGCAGGCTCGAGATCAGGGATGCCAGCTGGTCGGCCAGCAGCGTGCCGAAGATGGTGAAGAACGCGACTGCCGCGAGCGCCAGGCCGCCCATCACCATGAACGTGGCCACGCCGCGCTTCATCCCGCGCTCGGCCAACCGGTTGACGATCGGCTCCATGGTCAGGCCGATGAAGAACGCGAAGAACACGGTGTACCAGAAGCTGCTGAGCTGGTCGAAGGCCCAGACGGCCATGTTCGCGACGATCACCAGCAGGATCACCAGGAGCACCGCCCGCCGGAACCACGCCGGCAGGGACCTCTGGTCGAGCCGCTCGTCGCGGGCCCAGGGCAGGTTGTCCATGGTGACCTCGTGGGCGGGCCGCGTGCCGTCCGGGTGCTGGCCGGAGGAGTCCATCGCGGCCGGGTCCATCGCCGCCGGGGGCATCGCGGCCGGGTGCCCGCTGGGCGCCGGCGTGGCTGCCGGGTCCTCGTCGGGGGTCATCGCTGGTCCTCTCCCGCCTGCGGCTCCGGGCCGGCCGGGTCCGCAGTTCTTCGTGGATTCGTCTGGGCGCCCAGCAGCGCGAGCTCCTCGGCCAACCGCCGGGTCCGCGCCTCGAGCCGGGACACCTCGTAGCTCAGCTGCACGGTCACGATCAGCAGGAACAGGATCGCAGCGAAGAACAGCAGGTTCGACGGGATCTCGAACCCGAGCGCGCTGGCGGCACCGCGCAACAGCCCGGGGAAGACCGCCACCAGCACCAGGAGCATCCCGACGCCCAGCCAGAGAGCGGCGAAGCGCTCCCGCAGGATCCCGCGGCGCAACAGCTCCAGGACCGCGACCAGCAGCACGACGGCCGCGATCAGGCCCAACCAGTTGGCGTTCATGGCTGTCCCACCGCGCTGGGCATGCCAGGTCGCGCCTGCGGGGCCGGCACCGGCCGGCGGGCCAGGGACACGTACAGGGCCAGCAGCGCGCGACCCAGGTAGAGCACCGACCGCCCGGGCGACTGGCTGGGTCGGCCGCCCTGTCGCGGGCGCATCCGCACCGGCACCTCGGTCACCGTGAGCCCGGCGCGAGCAGCCAGCACCAGGGACTCCACGGTGTCGCCGAGGTACTCGGCCGGGTAGTGCGCCGCGAACAGCGCGATCGCCCGACGGTCGGCGGCCCGGAAGCCCGACGTGGTGTCGGTCAGGGTCGTGCGGCAGACCCGGGACAGCGATCTGGCCAGAGTCTGCATCGCCAGCCGTCGTGGGCCGCGCACCTGGTACCCGTCGGCGAACCGGGCGCCCACGACCACCGACGCGCGCGACAGCGCCGCAACCAGGTCGTCGATGTGGGCGGCCACGTGCTGGCCGTCGGCATCCACCTGGACCACCGCATCGAAGTCCTCGGTCAGCGCGTAGAGGAAGGCTGCCCGCATCGCCCCGCCCACGCCCACGTTGAACGCGAGTCGCACCACCAAGGCCCCAGCCGCGCCCGCCACGGCATCGGTGCCGTCGGTGGACCCGTCGTCGACGACCAGGATCGCCGCGGTCGGTGCCGCTCGGCGCACATCGGCGATGACGGCGCCGATCGTGGCCGACTCGTTGAGCGCCGGGATGGCCACCAGCGTGCGAGGCATGGGGGAACTCTGCCACACAACCAGCCCGCCTCCCGGCTGCACTGGGGGCCGTGGCCTGCTGGCGGGCCCGCCGAGGGGTTGGCTGCGCGGGGCCCGGCGGCTCACTAGGATGTTCTGATGCCTGCACCGCACGAGCCCTCGCGCGGCGTGCGGGCCGAACAGCCGGTGGTGGCGGCGATGTACCAACGCCTCGACGAGCTCACCGAGCGGGCCACCAACGACCTGGCTCGGGCGCGGCGGGCCACCACCGCGGGGACGCCGGCGGCGATCGTGGAGCGCGAGGCCATGATCCGCGGCTACAACGCCCGCCTGGGTGCCCTGGTGTCGGCTGAGCGGCGGCTGTGCTTCGGGCGGCTGGATCTCTCCGCCGGCGGCAACCCGGTCTACATCGGTCGGCTCAGCCTGGCCGACGAGGCCCAGCGGCTGCTGCTGACCGATTGGCGGGCACCGGCTGCCGAACCTTTCTACCGGGCCACCACGGCCGCCCCGATGGGGGTCGCGCGACGTCGGCACATCCTGCTCGCCGGGCGCGAGGTCACTGCGGTCGAGGACGACGTGCTGGATCTCGACGCGGTGGCCTCCGGCACGGCCTACGAGGGCAACGGCGCCCTGATGGCTGCCCTGGCCGCCCGGCGCACCGGCCGGATGGGCGACATCGTGGCCACCATCCAGGCCGAGCAGGACCGGATCATCCGCGCCCCGATGCCGGGCATCCTGATCGTGGAGGGTGGCCCGGGCTGCGGCAAGACGGTCGTGGGCCTGCACCGGGCCGCCTACCTGCTGTACACCCACCGCGACCGGATCGCGCGCAGCGGGGTGCTGGTCGTGGGCCCCAACACGCTGTTCCTGCGCTACATCAGCCAGGTGCTGCCCGGCCTGGGCGAGTCCAGCGCCGTCCTGGCCACGCCCGGGCAGCTCTATCCCGGGGTCGATGCCCTCGCCGAGGCCGACGCCGGCGTCGCCCGGCTCAAGGGCGCCCCGGGCATGGCCGACGTGGTCGCGGCCGCAGTCCGCGCCCGGCAGCGGGTGCCCACCTCGCCGCGGCACCTGGACGTCGCCGGCACCCGGATCACGATGCCGCCGGCCATGGTGGCCGCCGCCCGGGACCGGGCCCGGGCCGCCCGCAAACCGCACAACCTCGCGCGTCGGACCTTCGTGGTCAGCCTCCTGGACCGGCTGGTCGGGGTCCTGGCCCAGGTGCGGGGGGTCGACGCGGACTCCCGGCGCGAGATCCTGCTGGCCGACCTGCGCGAGAGTCCCGATGTGCGCCGCGAGGTGAACCTGTGCTGGATGCCGCTGCGCCCCGAACAGCTGCTCGCCGGGCTGTGGGCGGACCCGAAGGCGCTGGCCGTGGCCGCACCCCGCCTCTCGGACCCCGAGCGCGCGCTGCTGGCGCGGGGACCCGACGCCCCGTGGACGACCAGCGACGTGCCGCTGCTCGACGAGGCCGCTGAGCTGCTCGGCGAGGACGACGAGCCGGCCCGCCGGGCCGCGGCCCTGGCCAGGTCCGATCGGGCGGTCGAGGAGGAGTACGCCCGCGGGGTCCTGGCGATGACCGGGGTGTCCTCGGTGACGGCCAGCGCGCTGATCGATCGGTACGCCGACGAACCCGGCCCGCGCGGCAGCGTCGCGGACTCCGCGCTCGAGGACCGCACCTGGGTGTACGGCCACATCGTCGTCGACGAGGCCCAGGAGCTCTCACCCATGCAGTGGCGGCTGCTGCTGCGCCGCTGTCCGAGCCGTTCGATGACCGTGGTCGGCGACCTGGCGCAGGCCGGGTCGGCGGCTGCCCCGGACTCGTGGGCCGAGGTGTTCGACCGGTTGGCGCCGGGCCGCTGGTCGGTGGAGCAGCTGACCGTGAACTACCGGACCCCGGCACCGATGATGGAGTTGGCCGCCCGCGTGCTGGCGGCCTCCGGCGGCACGGTCACCGCACCGTCGTCGGTGCGCGAGGGAACCGAGCCCCGCGTGGTGTCTGTGGCAGACCAGGGGCCCACTGCGGCCAGCCCGCTGGCCGACGCGGTCGCCGGTGAGATTCGGGCATGGCTCGGTGAGGAGGGCCGGACCGCGGTGCTCGTCGCCGGAGCCGGGCGGGACCTGTTCGCCGCGAACCTCGGCGAGCGGCTGCCCGGCGCCAGCGTCGGGGTCGGCAGCGCCGCCCTGGACACCCCCGTGAGCCTGCTGACGGTCGCCGAGGCCAAGGGACTGGAGTTCGACCAGGTCGTGCTCGTGGAGCCGGCCGCAGTCCTGGCCGAGTCCGCGCGCGGGGCGCACGACCTGTACGTGGCCCTGACCCGGGCCACCCGCGAACTGGTCATCGTGCACTGCGCGCCGCTGCCCCCCGGGTTCGCGGACTGAGTCACCGGGCGGCCCGGACGCTGTCTGGCGCGCGTGCGCGCGGACCGCTACTCCGGCGGGATCGAGGGGTCCGTGGCCGGCCCCACGTGATCGGCGAGCCACTCGGTCAGGGGACGCGCGGTCCGCCACCCGCTGCGCACCGTGGTCAGCAGCGTGCGCGTGTCCATCCAGGGCTCGGGGGCGTAGGTGCGCGCGGCCGTCAGCCCGCGCATCCGCAGCAGATCCAGGTCCGGGTGGTCGGCAGGCACTCCACGCGGTCGGGTCTTGAGCAGGTTGCCATTCACCGACCACCCCTTCTTGGTGACCTGCGCGAGCATCGCCCGCACTGCGGTGGCGTGCCCGGCCTCGATCGCCTCCCGGAAGCGCGCCACCTGCTGACCCTGGGGCGAGTACCAGCCGCCGGCGACCAGCACCCCGGAGCCCGAGATCTGCACGTAGTACCCCACCGCGTCCTCCAGACCGATGAACGCACCTTGATGGTCCTTGATCGGGCTCTTGTCACGAGCGAACCGGATGTCCCGGTAGGGCCGGAACAGGTGGCCGGCCCCGAACTCCGCCGCCAACTCGGCCAGGAGCGCCTCCAGAGGCGCGCGCACGTACTGCTCGTAGCGCCCCCGATGCTCGGCCCACCAGGGCCGGGAGCTGTTGGCGGCCAGGGCGTCGTAGAAGTCGAACGCCTCGGCGGGAAGTCCGCTGAAGCGTGGGGTCTGCGCTGGCGTGCTCGGCATGGACCTCACCGTACGCAGCCCGGTGCCACAAGCCCAGAGCCGACAGCAGATCTGTGGACGAGTGCCGGTTCAGGTCACGGTGACCTGGTGGGGGAGCTCACTGCAGGCTGATGGTGCGCCCGGCCGCCCGGGCAGCCGGGGTCGGGATGTCCCGAGCGCTGGGACCGCTGCGCAGCCGCTGCCCGGCCCGCTCGGCCGACTCGGCCGGGGAGGCGAGGAAGCCCTGGTAGAAGTCGCATCCGGCCCCGGTCAGGATCCGCAACTGCCCCGGGGTCTCCACCCCCTCGGCCAGCACCCGCATGCCCAGCGCGTGCCCGATGCGCACGATTCCCTCACCGAGCGCCCGGGTCCGGGGATCGTGCTCGATGTCGCGGACGAACACCCGATCCACCTTTAGCTCGTCGACGGGGAACTTGGCCAGGTAGGCCAGCGAGGAGTACCCGGTGCCGAAGTCGTCCAGCGAGATCCGCACGCCCAGGGCGCGCAGCCGGGCCAGGGCCTGGGCTGCGGCGGCGGGATCCTCGATCAGGGCTCCCTCGGTGACCTCCAGGGTCAGCGCGGTCGCCGGCAGCCGTGCGTTCAGCAGCGCGCTGCGGACCACGTCGACCAGCCCCGGGTCGGCCAGCTGATGGGGGGAGAGGTTGACGGCCATCGAGAACTCCGGGCCGACCAATGGCGCCCACGCCGCTGCCTGTCGGCAGGCCTGGGTGAGCACCCAGGCCCCGATCGGGCGGATCGCCCCGGACTCCTCGGCGATCGCCACGAACTCGGCCGGGCCGATGTCCCCGGCCTCGGGGTGCGCCCAGCGCATCAGCGCCTCGACGCCGATCTGGCGGCCGTCCAGGCAGCGGAACTGCGGCTGGTAGGCCACCGAGATCTCAGCGCGCTCCAACGCCTGGTTCAGCCACGCGGAGATCTGGACCCGCCTGCCCACGTCGGCGCGCAGGCCCTCGTCGTAGGCCACGATGCTGTTGCGCCCGCGGGCCTTCGCCCGGTACATCGCAGTGTCCGCGGCCCGCAGCAGGTGCGCGGCGGCGTCCGGGCCCGGCTCGGTGTCCCCCGAGAGGGCGGTGCCGATGTGGACCCCGAAGTACAGCTCACGATCGCCGAGGCTCAGCGGGGTGGTGATCAGCCGGCTCAGGTCCCCGGCCAGTCGGGCGAGCTCACCGCGGTCGCGGACCTCGGGCACGACCAGGACGAACTCGTCGCCGGCGAGCCGGCCGACCGCGCTGGCATGGCCGAACCCGACCAGCCGCGCGGCCATCTGCACCAGCACCTGGTCGCCGGCCTTGTGGCCCAGGGTGTCGTTGACGTCCTTGAACCGGTCGAGGTCGACGATGATCGCCCCGACATGCTCGCCGCTGGCCGAGGCCTGTCCCAGCACCTGGTCGAGCTCGTGCTCGATGACGCGCCGGGTGCGCAGCCCGGTCAACGGGTCGTGGCTGGCCTGGTGGGACAGCTGGCGCTCCATGCGCTTGCGCGAGGTGATGTCGGTGTGCGCCGCGAAGGCCCCGCCCTGTCCGCCGGGCATCGGGGCGACCGTGACCATGTAGGAATGCTCGGCGCCGTCCTCGTCGAGGACGTCGTAGTCCCACTCGAAGCTGGCCACCCGCTCGGCCAGGACGGCCTCGACCCCGGCGGCCACCGCAGCAGCGTCACGCGAGGGGCCGGCCAGCCGCCGGAGAACCGCGACGTAGTCGGCCCCGACCCCGACCTCGTCGCTGGACAACCCACCGAGGTTGATCCGGGCGCTCCAGGCCGAGTTGACCGCGATGATCCGCCCGTACCGGTCGAATACGGCTGTCAGGGCCTGGGACGCGTCGAGCAGGGCCTGCATGCGTTGCTCGTTCTCGGCCCTGGCCGTCTCCGCCTCGACCAGGCGCGTCACGTCCCGGGTGATCGACACGGCCCCGCGCAACTGACCGTCGGCCACGATCGAGGCGATCGACACCTCGGCGTGCAGGACATGGCCGTGCAGTGTGCGCTGGCGGACCCGCCCGGTCCAGGTGCCGGTGTTGATCAGGCTGATCGCAGGGCTGGCGCTGCCCTGGTCGGTGGACTGGTACTCGTTGGTGATGAGGTCATCGACGCGCCAGCCCAGGGCGTCGTGCTCGTCGATGCCGTACATGCTCACCGCTGCGGCATTCCAGAGGATGACCTCGCGGTCGCGGGAGAAGCCGATCACCGCGTCGCGCATGGCGTCGACCACCAGGGTCGATCGACGCATCTGGGCCAGGGCTGCGGCTGTGTCCAGGGCGGTGGTCAGCGGCCTGGCGACCCGGACCTGGGCGTCCAGGTCGCGGCTGCCCAGCGGTGCATCGGTGGCCAGACGTGCGCTGACCAGCAGCCCCAGGGGGCGGTCACCGGCGATCAGCGGGGTGATCCCCAGCGCCGCGATGCCCAGCCGGTCGAGCAGGTCGGCCCACGGCGGTCGGGACGTGCCGAAGGTCAGGCTGGCGATGCCGAGGATGGCGTTGTGGCCCGAGCCCAGCGCGGCCTGGAACGGGCTGTCCGGACCGTCGAGCGGCACTGCCCCCAGGGCCTGCTCGACGACAGCGCGGCGGTCGGGGTCCGCATCGTGCAGGGCCCCCAGCCGCATGTGGTCGGAGTCGGTGACCAGCACTGCGGCGGCGCTGGATGTGCTGATCGCGGCCGCCTGCGCGCCCAGGGCGATGATCGTGGCCTGGTCATGGGTGGCACGCGACATGCTCGCCAGCAGGCTCCGGATGTGCTGCGCGTCCATGACCCTCCCGCTTCGCTCGACGCACCGAGGGCGTCCTGGCGCAGCCGATCGGTACGTGTTCACGGGGCGAGCGGGCGCCCCGTCATCGGCGCAGCCGGCCTGTGCCCCGCGGCAAGGCTAGTGCCCCCCGCCCTCCGGGGGTACGTAGCGCTCCTGGGAGGCACGGATCTCCGCCTCGGCACCGGCCCGGCCCTCCCAGGTGGCGCCCTCGACGGATTTCCCCGGCTCGAGGTCCTTGTAGACCTCGAAGAAGTGCTGGATCTCCAGCCGGTCGAACTCGGGCATATGGTGGATGTCGCGGATGTGGTCCATGCGCGGGTCACCGGCCACCACGCAGATCACCTTGTCGTCACCGCCGGCCTCGTCGCTCATCCGGAACATCCCGATCGCGCGGCACTCGATGATGCAGCCCGGGAACGTCGGCTCCTCGAGCAGGACAAGGGCGTCCAACGGGTCGCCGTCCAGGCCGAGGGTGTCGTCGATGAACCCGTAGTCGTGCGGGTAGCGGGTGGCGGTGAACAGCCGCCGGTCCAACTTGATCTTGCCCGTGTGATGGTCCACCTCGTACTTGTTGCGGCTGCCCGCGGGGATCTCGATCAGCACGTCGAAGGTCACGGGGTCCACTTCGCCTCCACTCCACTGCCACTTCGCTGTCGGACGTCGGGCCGGATTGACCTCGGGCGATCCTGACCTTCGGACCCTACCGGACCGCACCCCCGCACTGCCCGCTGCGCCCGGGTGTGGCCTGGGGCCCCAGAGCGTCCGCGCTCCGAAACGTCGCACGTGCTCCACGAATCCGCGGAGCATCTGCCACGTTTCGGAGCACGAGCGGGCAACCGGGATGCCCCGCTGGGTACCTTCGCATCATGCGAATCGTGGGCAGGATTCTCGTCTGGCTGCTGATCCTCGTGCTGGTGGCGGTGCTGGGGCTGTCGGCATGGTTCTTCTGGATCAGCCGACGGTCGTTCCCGCAGACCTCGGGGGCGGTGGACGTGGCCGGGCTCTCGGCGCCGGTCGCCGTCGTGCGCGACGCCCAGGGGATCCCCAACATCTACGCCGACACCAGCCGGGACCTGTTCTTCGGCCAGGGGTACGTGCACGCCCAGGACCGGTTCTGGCAGATGGACTTCAACCGGCACGTCACGGCGGGCCGCATCTCGGAACTGGTCGGCGAGAGCCAGCTGGACACCGACAAGTACCTGCGCACGATGGGTTGGCGCCGGGTGGCCGAGCAGGAGTGGGCTGCCGCGACCGGTGATGCGCGCGAGGTCCTCCAGGCCTACGCCGACGGCGTTAACGCCTACGTCGCCGACCGGTCACCGACCGAGCTGGGCCTGGAGTACCTGGTGCTGCGGATGACCGGGGGCTCGGGCCCGGTCGAGCCGTGGACCCCGGTGGACACCCTGGCCTGGGCCAAGGCCGTGGCCTGGGACCTGCGCGGCAACGCCGACGACGAGGTCAACCGCGTCAACTACGCCAAGTCCGTGGGCGGCCCGCGCGCCGCGCAGCTCTACCCCGGCTTCCCCTTCGACCAGTACCCGGTGATCGTCGAGGCGGGCACGGTCGTCGATGGGCAGTTCGACGCCGACGTCCCCGCACCCACTGATGAGCCGGGCGCGGGCTGCACGGGCAGCGCCTGCCCCGATCCTGCCGCCGAGCGCCGCATCGAGGCCTCCGAGGAGGCACTGCTGGGGATCGGCACCGGGTCGGCGGCCCGGCTGGGGATGAGTCCGCTGGCCCGCGTCACGGCCGACGCGCTGGACTCGGTGGATCCCGCCCTGCGCGGGCTGGCCCGCGTCGAGGCCGAGGTCGCGGCCCTGATCGGACCGTTCGGGGACGGCATCGGATCCAACTCCTGGGCGGTGGGCCCGGAGCACACGACCTCCGGCCGGGCGCTGCTGGCCAACGACCCGCACCTGGGACCGGCGATGCCCTCGGTCTGGTATCAGATCGGCATGCACTGCCGGACCATGTCGCCGACCTGCGAGTACGACTTCGCCGGGATGAGCTTCCCGGGGGTGCCCGCGGTGCTCTCCGGGCACAACCAGCGCGCTGGGTGGGCGGTGACCAACCTGGGTCCCGACGTCACCGACCTGGTGCTGGAGCAGACCGACGAGACCGGCTACTTCGTCGACGGCGAGCATCGTGAGTTCACGGTCATCGAGGACGTGATCGAGGTGGCCGGCGGCGACGACGTGCCGATCACCATCCGGGCCACCGAGCACGGCCCGCTGATGAGCGATGTCGGCCAGAGCGAGCAGCAGATCGGTGACACCGCCCCGGTCCCGGCCGACGCCCCCGAGCGGGGCGAGGGCTACGGGGTCGCCTACCGGTGGACCGCGCTGGAGCCGGGCAGGCTCTTCGAGTCCGTCCTGGGGCTGGCGAAGATGTCGAACTGGGAGGAGTTCCGGGCCGCAGCGGCCGACTGGAACGTCCCGGCCCAGAACCTGGTCTACGCCGACGTCGAGGGCAACATCGGCTACCAGTCCCCGGGCCAGATCCCGATCCGCTCGAACTACTCGGGCCGGTTCCCGGTGCCCGGCTGGGACTCTCGCTACGACTGGACCGGGTTCATCGACTTCGACGCCCTGCCCTCGGTGCTCAACCCGGACAACGGGCTGGTGATCACCGCCAACAACGCGGCGATCGGGGAGCAGTACCCGTTCCTCCTGACCGACGACTGGGACTCCGGGCAGCGGGCGGACCGGATCACCGACCTGCTCGAGCAGGCGACCGCCGGTGGCGCGAAGGTGGACGCCGCCACGCTGTCGGCGATGCAGCTGGACACCTACAACGCCAACGCCGCCACGCTGGTCCCGCGGATGCGGGAGACGGTGTCCGGCCTGGACGAGCAGACCGCGACGGCGTTCGCGCTGTTCGACGGCTGGGACTTCTCCGACGACGCCGACTCGGCAGCCAGCGCCTACTTCAACGCGTTCTGGCGCAACCTGCAGGACCCCCTGTTCAACGACGAGCTCGACGCGGACTCCCGGTCCAACGGTGGGGGCCGCTGGTGGCTCGTGGTCGACGACCTGTGGGCGACCCCGGATGATCCGTGGTGGGACGACGTGGACACCGCCGGGTCCGAGGATCGCGACGCGACCGTGGCTGCGGCGCTCACCGCAGCTGCCCAGGAGCTGACCGATCGGTTCGGCGTGGACACCTCCGACTGGAGCTGGGGTGCGATGCATACCCTCGAGGTGGTGGCCACCCCGTTCGGCGAGTCCGGGATCGCGCCCCTGGAGTGGATCTTCAACCGGGGGCCGGTGGAGCTCGGCGGCGGGAAGTCGATCGTCAACGCGATCGGCTGGGACGCCTCGGTCAACTGCGAGGGCGCGGACGCCGACGAGCCGGAGTGCGCCGACGCGCCCGCCGTGCAGCCGGCCTATCACGTCAACTGGATCCCCAGCTTCCGCACGGTCGTCGACCTCGCCGACCTCGACGCGTCCACCTGGGTGCACCTGACCGGAGCCAGCGGGCACACCTGGAACGCCCACTACGCCGACCAGCTCGAACCGTGGGCCACCGGTCAGACGCTGCCGTGGCCGTTCAGCCAGGCGGCGGTGGAAGCCGCTGCGCAGGACACGCTCACCCTGCAGCCCGCCTCGTAGCCGCGGCCGCCCCCGCCCTACCCGCCCCGTGAGGGCCCCCTGCCCACACGTGCTTCCCATTCGTGAAGGTGCTTCCCGAGTTCAGGAAGCACGTCCGCAGACGAGAAGCGGATCGGGGTCCGGGGTGTCAGTCGGGCTGTGCACCCCGCGAGGGGTCAGTAGGGTCGGGCCGATGTCTGCGATGCGCGCTCGCCGGTCGGCGGCACTGGTGCTGGGAGTCGCGGTGGTCGCTGGGCCGTGGGCCGCGTCGACGACGCGCACGTCGGTTCAGGCCGTGGCGGGGGTCGCACCGTCCGCTGACACGGTCCACGATGTCCGGGCCGGCGAGGACTCCCGCACACCGGTCGCCGACCCCGTGCTGGTCCCGGTGGAGTTGCCCGCCCGTCAGCTCGGGACCGTACCGACGGCCGAGCCCAGTCCGCCTGTCGGCACGTCGACCGCCGTCGCTACCCCGGTCGCCTCGGGCACGGCCACCGCGCCGGCCTCCTCGACCGCCCTGGGTGCCCCACTGGACCCTGATGAGGTCAGCGCGGTGCTCGCGCCCCTGCTGGGCGGCGGGGCGCTGGGTGCGGGCCCCACCCCGGCCCGCGTCGTCGATGTGGCCACCGGGGAGGTGCTCTACGACGCCGCGGACGAGCCCACCGTCCCCGCCTCGACGATGAAGGTGGTCACGGCCGCCTCCGCGCTCCGGGGGCTGGGGCCGGACGCCGTCCTGCGGACCCGGGCGGTGCTGGTCAACCCCGACGCCGAAGCCCCCCGAGTGGTCCTGGTCGGAGCGGGGGACCCCAGCCTCACCTCCAGCGCGCGGGAGGTGGGCGGTTCGGGCACCAGCGTGCGCCCGGCCTCGCTGCGGGAGTTGTCCGACGCGACCGCGCGGGCCCTGGCCGTGCGCGGCATCACCCGGGTCCGGGTGGGCTTCGACGACTCCCTGTTCACCGGTCCGGCCCTGCACCCCACCTGGGACCCGTCCTTCCCCCGCCTGGGCATCGTCGCCCCGGTCAGCGCCCTGCAGGTCGACCAGGGCCGACGCACCCCGAACGGGCTGGGCAGGGTGCCCGACCCGGCGGCCCGCGCCGGTGCGGTGTTCGCCGAGCACCTGGCAGCGGCCGGCCTCGTCGTGCGCGGTGACCCCAGGCGCCGTGAGTTGGGTGGCGCGGGGACCACCCTCGCGGCGGTCGAGTCCCCGACGCTCGGGGTCCTGGTCGAACGGATGCTCGCCACCTCCGACAACGACTACGCCGAGGTGCTGGGACGCCTGGCCGCGGCCAGCGCGGGCGAGCCGGCGAGTTTCGTCGGGGTGGCCCGCACCGCCCGCGCCGTTCTGGGCGACCTCGGGATCGACACCGTCGGCGCCGAGTTCGCCGACGCCTCCGGGCTCTCGCGCAGCGATCGGCTGACCCCCGAACTGCTCACGGACCTGCTCGTGACGCGTGCGCCCGGATTCGGCTCGCTGCACTCCGGGCTGCCCGTGGCTGGGGCCACCGGCTCGCTGCGCACCCGGTTCCGGACCGGCGATCAGCGGCCAGCCGCAGGTCTGGCGCGCGCCAAGACCGGGACGCTGACCGCTGTGACCGGCCTGGCCGGCTATCTCAGCCGCCCCGACGCGCGGCTGCTGGCCTTCGCCTTCGTCGACGGCTCCACCTCCGGGGCAGCGTTCGCCGCCCGGGCCGCGATGGACCGGGCGCTCGCTGCCGTCGTCGAGTGCGAATGCGCCTCGGCCCCGGCAGCCTCGGATCCGCCGGACCCCGCCGCACCCACCTCCCCATGAACCGTCCCGGGCCCTGACGCGGCGGCGCTCCGCACGGCAGCGCAGCGTCCGATGCGCTCGCCGCCCACCGTCGGGGAGGCGCACCTATGCTGGCTGTCGTGGCGCAACTCGTGGACTGGCCCCTGGCCGAGCGGATCGGGCTGAGGTTCATGCCCAAGGGCCCGACGGCCACCCCGAACGAAGCGCACGGCACGGTCGCCGAGCTGCGTGAGTTGGCCCAGCTCGCCCGCGACCCGGTGCGCGAGCTGACCGGCCTGGACGCCGATCCCGCGCATGCGCCGGCTGTCGTCGTGGACCGGGGCGAGTGGATCGCCTCGAACGTTGCCGGCATGGCAGTGGCTCTGGACCCGTTCGTGGCCTCGCGCGCTGATCGCGAGGCCAATCCGGCCGTCGAGGCCGTGGGTGCCCGGCTGACCGCCGCACAGCTGGGTGGGGCCATGGCCTGGCTCTCGGGCAAGGTGCTCGGCCAGTACGAGGCGTTCACCTCCCCCGGACACGATGGCCGGCTGCTGCTGGTGGCGCCCAACATCGTGCGGGTCGAGCGCGAGCTCGATCTCGTGCCCCGGGACTTCCGCTTCTGGGTGTGCCTGCACGAGGAGACCCACCGCGCCCAGTTCGGCGGTGTTGCGTGGATGAAGGAGCACTTCCTGGCCGAGGTGCAGGCCCTTGTGGCGATCAGCGACATCTCCGCCTCGGAGTTCGTCGCCCGGCTCGGGGCGGTGGCCCAGTCGGTCGTCGGTGCCGCGCGCGGCCGACCGGGACCCAGCCTGATGGAGGCGGTGCAGACCCCCGCACAGCGCGAGGTCTTCGACCGGTTGACCGGCCTGATGTCCCTGCTCGAGGGGCACGCCGACTACGTGATGGACGAGGTCGGGCCCACCCATGTGCCCACGGTGGACGTGATCCGCGCCCGGTTCAGCGCCCGTCGCGCCGAGGCCGGAACCGTCGACGGCTTCGTGCGGCGGGTGCTGGGCCTGGAGACCAAGATGCGCCAGTACACCAGCGGTGCGGACTTCGTGCGCGCAGTGATCGCCAAGGCTGGCAGCGATGGCTTCGCCCAGGTGTGGGCAGCGCCTGCGAACCTGCCCTCAGCGGTGGAGATCGAGGACCCGGACGCCTGGGTCGCTCGCGTCCTGGCCTGATGGCCGCTGATCGACCGGCGCGGGCTGCGGTCCGCGCTGCGGTCCGCGCGTGCCTGGCCGATCTGGAGCCCGGTCAGCGGATCCTCGTGGCCCTCAGTGGGGGTCCGGACTCGCTGGCCCTGGCAACAGCCGCGGTGCGGATCAGCGCGGAGTCGGGCCTGGACTGCGCGGCAATCGTCGTGGACCACCAGTTGCAGGCCGGATCCGCGCAGGTCGCGGCCCGGGCGGCCGATCAGGCCCGGGTCCTGGGCTGCGTGCGGGCGACGGTCGTGACCGTGGACGTAGCGCGGGGGGCCGGGACCGGCGGGGTCGAGGCCGCTGCGCGCGCCGCCCGGTACGCGGCCCTGGACG
>JBAVKQ010000051.1:0-35808 GCA_049688395.1 Candidatus Nanopelagicales bacterium | reverse complement strand
CCGGAGAAGCCGGACTCGACCGGCCGGACTCACGCACCCCAAACCGCCGAACAGCCCCCGCCCAACCACCAGTGCCCCGATAGCCAGACAGGACCCCAATCAGAGGGTCACATCACGGATTGAGGCTTAGGGGAGGTGGGTCAGGGTCTCGTTGGCCCAGTCGAGGGTGGCCTGGGCGTGGTGGATTCCGTAGCGGACGGTGGACAGCCAGTGTTCGGCGTCGGGGTGGGACTCGGCGGCTAGCTCGGCCTGGATCGTCTGGTACTCGGCCAGGGCTGCGCGCGCTTGGTCGCGGGCTTCTTCGACCAGGTGTCGGGTCATCCCCTCGGGCAGGTGGGCGGCGAAGAAGATCCGTAGGAGCAGGCCGTTGCGGGGGCGGGTCGGTTCGGCGGGTTCGGCGAGCAGCTCTGTGAGGCGTTCCCGGCCTGTGGGGGTGATCGTGAATTGGCCGGTGGGGGTGCGGCCCACGAGCCCGTCAGCTTCGAGGGTGGCCAGGGTCGGGTAGATCTGGCCGAAGGACTCGTGCCAGAAGTGGCCGAGGGTTTCGGTGATCGCCTGGCGCACCCCGTATCCGCTGGCAGGTTCGACGGCCAGGGCGCCAAGCACCGCGACCTGGGTCTGCGACTTCCGTGACGTCATGGGTTGACTATATCTGACAGGTATGTATATCTTGGAGATATGAACAGGCGGGTGGCGAAAGGGAGTGCGACCGGGTTGCTGGGTGTCGCGGCCGGTTTCCAGGCGGCCCTGGCGGTGGGCGCCCCGTGGGGTGCGGCCGCGTACGGCGGGGGCCATCCCGGGGTCCTGCCCAATTCCCTGCGGGGCACCAGCGCGGCAGCCATGGTGGTCTACTCGGGTCTTGGGTACGTGGTGTGGTCGGACAGGCTGGCCCCTTCGGTGCAGCGGCGCGTGTACGCGACCCTGTCGGGGGTGTTCGCGGTCGGGGCGGTGATGAACGCGATCTCCCCGTCCATGGTCGAGAAGGTCATCTGGACCCCGGTGACCGGGGTGCTGGCCTACAGCCTGTGGCGGGCGCGCCCTGAGCGCGTAGTGGTCGCCGCGGCAGCGATGGGGGGTGCGCCGTGATCGCGTGGATGGTCGTGCCGGTGATCGCCCTGGCCGGTGCGTGCCTGCTGTGGCTGGGCCGGTGGGCCGGCTCGCGTGCCGAGGCTCAGCCCGACCGCAACCCGGTGGTCGCGATGCACCTGCGCTACCAGCCGGTGGCGGTCGTGGTGGCTGCAGCGACCTTGGTGGCGGTCTGGATGCTGCGGCTGCTGGCGGGGGAACCGGTCGATCCGCGGCAGTACCTTGAGATGGGCGACCTGAGCGAGCCCGCGACCGGGCTGGGAATCCTTGCCGACCCGGGAGCGGACTGGGCTCGGGTGGGCCTGTCGTTCGCCCTGATCGCGACGGCGATCACGGCCGTCGTGGTCTGGGCGCAAGCCAGGCCCCGACCCCGGCTGCGCGCGGCTCTGCCCGCCCTGCCGTGGGCGGTCGGGATCTCGGTGGTCAACGCCGGTGTCGAGGAGGTGATCTTCCGGGTGGCACTCGGCCAAGGCCTGTCCGGGCTGGCCGCCGGGGGGACCATCGCGATCCTCTCCGGGGTGTTGTTCGGTGTGCCGCACTGGTTCGGCAACCCGAGCCGGCTCCCCGGGGTCCTGATGGCCGGGTTCCTCGGCTGGCTGATGGCCACCTCGATGATCCAGACCGGAGGGATCGCCTGGGCCTGGGGCATCCATGCCCTGCAGGACGTCGTCATCCTGACCATCCTCATCGCCAGCGCCGAGGCGCACCGACGCGGCCTCATCCGCAACCCCGTGGCAGCGAAGCCCGGCCGGCAGGGCCAGGCCATCACCCAGGAGCCGTGAACGCGGCCCTGGTCATCGGCTTGTCGTTCTCTATCCTGCTGGACCAAGCAGACAACCGCCGGGCCACCGAGGCCGTCGACGCGCACCTGGTGGCACTGACCCGGTCGCCACCCGCGCCATGCGAAGCCACTGGCCCGCGTGCGCCGCGGGCATCGCCCGGAAGCCCGGGGAATCAGGAGATCGGCTTTCGTGTGATCCGGTAGTGCAGGGTCAGGAACGAGAAGCCGAAGATCCAGAACGCGTGCTCGGCCCGCAGTGCGCCTTCCTCGACGAAGACGTCGAGCTGCTCCTGAAAGCCGTTCACGGCCAGGGCGGTGAGCTCGTCGGCTGCCGTGTCGACGTAGGTGAGGTAGTGCCCGGCTTGGCCGTCGTGAACGCGGCTGGTCAATGTCAGGCCTTGGTCGGGTCGTGACCGGGGGAGCAGGGTCGCGGTGAAGCTGCCCTCCGGGAGGGGGAACCCGACGCTGACGTAGCCGCAGCCGGCGTGTGTGTAGGTGGTGTAGATGCCGGTCATGATCGGTTCGTCGTCATCGGCGAACGACCGGATCCAGCCGCGCACCGACACGGTGGCATCCACTCCGGTGATCGTGTCGATGCGGCTGCGGATCCCGCGCTGGGCTTCGCGCTGGTTCATCGGGATGCTGGCCTGTCCCAGCGGCCGTGCCACCAGGGTGCGGTACAGCAGGTAGCCGGGCCGGACCCAGGCCCGCCACTGCGGGACGATGTCGAGGGCGAACCGGGTGGTGTGCTCGTAGAACTCCCGCACGAGTGGGTCGACCTGCCCCGGGTCGAGCCCCGGTCCGGCCATCGAATCGAGGGAGGCCACGATCCCGGCGTCTGGGGCGTCGGCGGTGTAGTGGGCTCCGAGCTCCTCGGCGAGCTGTCGGACGTAGCCGGTGCCGACGTATCTCGACCGTGCCGGCCGGGGGACCACGAACGGCAGGTCGGCAGCGCTGACCCGGTCGGCGACCAGGCTCATCTGCGCCTCGCGGAAGATCAGGGCCGACAGGCTGCGGTAGGCCAGGACGGTGCTGCTGGCCACCACGGCGGTCGGGGCCGGTCGGCGGGAGAGTGCCTGCCCGACGGCGATACCCACGACCGGGCCCATGGCCACCTTCTCCGGTCGCAGCCCCATCGCCCCGACCACGGCTCCGGTGGCCGTGCCGACCGCGAGCGGACCGGCCCCGGTCGACCTCCCCGCTACCCAGCCGAGTGGCGCCGCCAGGGCCGTGCTGACCGCGATGCGCTGCCACAGCGCCGGGATCTCGCCTTCCTTCTGCCGGGCCCGCGCCACCGCCTCCGACGTGCCCAGTCCGATGGCGCCGACCACCGCGGCGGCGGCCGCCGCCCTGCCCCCGCGGTGCGCGGCAAGCGATGCGCCCGCGAGGCCGCCGATCGATGCCGCGAACCCGACGGAGGAGCTGGAGGCCATGCGTGATCCTAGAGTGCCCCTGCCGCCATGGGCGGGGCGGCCGTGGGGAGAGCTTGCTGGGTAGGGTGCGGCGGGTGATCGAAGTCAGCGGGTTGGCCAAGTCGTTCGGGGAAGTTCGGGCGGTGGGCGGGGTGTCGTTCGTGGTCCCGGATGGGGTGGTGACCGGGTTCCTGGGCCCGAATGGGTCGGGCAAGTCGACGACGATGCGGTTGATGCTGGGATTGGACCACGGGGGTGGCGTGACCACTTTCGATGGTCGAAGGTTGACCGACGTCGTGTCGGTCACCCGCACCGTGGGGGCGCATCTGGATGCCAAGTACTTCCACCCGAAGCGGACCGCGCGGGCGCACCTGCGGATGCTGGCGACCGAGGCCCGGGTGCCCGATGCACGGGTGGATGAGGTGCTCGAGGTGTTCGGGTTGACCTCGGTGTCGGGCAAGCGCCCGAAGGGGTTCTCCCTGGGCATGGGCCAGCGGTTGGGTCTGGCTGGTGCGGTGCTGGCCGAGCCACGGGCGTTGATGCTCGACGAGCCAGCGAACGGGTTGGATCCCCAGTCGATCCATTGGATGCGTGACTTCCTCAAGGCCTACGCCGAACGGGGGAACGCGGTGCTGGTCAGCAGCCACCTGCTCTCCGAGATGCAGTTGATGGCTGACCACGTGGTCGTGATCGCCAAGGGGGTGCTGGTCGCGGACGGGTCCATGGCCGACCTGGTGGCCTCCAGCGCCCGCAACGATGTGCTCGTGCGGACCCGGCCCGAGGACCGCCAGGTCCTGTTGGAGGGGCTGTCAGCGGCGGGGGCGGTGGCCCGTGCCGAGGGCGTTGACGGGGTCTCCGTGGTCGGCGCGCAGCCGGGGGAGGTCGGGCTGCTGGCGTTCTCGGTGGGGGTGCCGGTGCTCGAGTTGATGGCCCGGCGGGCCTCGTTGGAGCAGGCGTTCCTGGAACTCACCGAGGGCCAGGAGCAGTTCCGGACCGGTGCGACCGGTGGTGTGGCATGAGCCGAATCCTGGCCTTCGAGTGGCGTCGCGCAGTGTCGCTGCGCTCAACGTGGGGATTCCTCGGGATCGGAATGGCCCTGATGGTGTTCATTGCATGGGCGGCAATGATCTTCAACGGCACCCAAGAGGGTGCGGCGCCCGGCACCGTGCCGACCATGGAGGGGGTGGCGACCTTCGACGGGGGAGGCCCGCTGGGCATCATCCTGATCACGACCATCTGCGCACAGGCGTTCGGCCATGAGTACCGCGACGGCACCATGCGCCTGGTCCTGTCCCAGTTCCCGAAACGGGCCGAGGTCTTCCTGGCCAAGGTGGCGGTGCCAGCAGGGTTCGTGACCGCCTCGATCCTGCTGGCACTTCTGGTCGCCGTGGCCGGGGCGGCGCTGATCTTCGACGTGCAAGCCCAGGACGGGTGGGGTGGGGTTGCCCCGATCGGGTTGCGGCAGGTCGCCCTGGGCGTCTGGTGGGGCCTCATGGTGGCCGGTGTCACCGCCCTGATTCGCAACCTGGCGGCGGGAATCATCGCCTCGTTGGTGTTCGCGCTGATCCTAGAGAACCTGGCCATCGGCCTGCTCACCCGAGGAGACCAGGTGACCGGTGATGGGGTCAGTCGGGCGCCGTGGCTGACCGAGAACCTGCCCTTCACCAACGCGTTGCAGTGGGCCAGCCAAGGCGATGGCCGGGCCGCCACGGTCGCCGCACTGTGGGCACTGGGGGTGGTGGGGCTGGCCTGCCTGCTGTTCATCCGCCGCGACGCCTGACCCCCGCCCGCCCGCCTGGTCCACGCGGTTCGCCGCGAGCCCAGCGGTCGTGCGACGCGGTTCAGTGTCCGGGGTGGCGTGCGGTTCGGCGGTGGCGCGCAGGGGAACGGCTAGCGAGTGGGCGCTCCCGGGAACAGGCTCGGGGCGGTAGCCAATTGGGCTCTCCTGACCGCGGACTACTTGATGCCGACTGCACGGCGCGCGTCCACGTCGTTCACTTGCTGTGGCAGTGTGAACAGGTCGATGATGAGTCCTACCCCGAACAGCCCAAGAGTGAACAGCCAGAGGACGCCGCGGCCGATCTTCCCCAGGTAGAAGTGCTGGATGCCGCAGACTCCAATGACCGAAATCAGCATGAGCGCGTAGGCGATGCCAGTGTCCTTTGGGGTTACTGAGTGAGCTGTGGCGGGGACTGGTTGGCTGGCCAGCCACGGCTTCACCTGGAGTGCGCCGTAGATCATGGAGCCGAGCCATAGCCCGACCGCGAGCCAGGTCGCTGCGGTCACCGACTCGTCGACGGGCGCAGGTTCCGCGGCGAGGGCGACCAGCTCCACCACGGTGAGCACACCGAACGTCGCTGCGGCGATCAGCCAGGAGCGCCGGCGCAGGCGTAGGCCGGCGACCAGGGCGGGCAGCCAGGACAACAGCCCCAGGCTGAACCCGGGGACGCCGATCCACATCAGGCCGGCCGGACGCACGCTGTCGGTCGAGTTGGGCACCGGGCCCGCGAGCCATGCGGCCGCGGGTCGGGAGGTCCCGGACTTGTTGCACCAGATCCCCATCTGGTCGGGGCTGATCGTGAGAGTGTGTGCAGCCAACGGCTCTCGACAGAACAGGCACGCACGTCCTCGGCCGGCCAAGAGCACCGCCGCCAGGTCCTCGATCCGCTGCGCGGTGATGAGCGTCATGTCCGGATCGGCGCCAAGGGTGGCGGCCGCCACTGCCTCGTGGAGCTGGGCGGGCTCGTCACCCACGAGACCGCCAACCCGCGCGTGGACTGCATCGGTTAGCCCGCCGATCGGGACCGCCCTCTGGACTGGCCCCGTCGCCCGCCACACCTCGTTCCCCGGCATCACGACACCTCTTCGCCTGGGCCGCACGGCCCACCTGAGGCTGCTCTCACGAGCCTACAGGCCACGCGTGTCCCAGCCAGCGGGTCTTCAATGGCGTGGATGGGTTGCCGCTGGTACCGGCATCGAACCGGTCGACAACGCCTGGCACGCAGCGCACCGACCGTCGCACCTGACCGCCAACAGTGCCGGGGGGTCATCGCAGTCCGGTGGCCCGGGCGACGAGTTGGCGCCGGTTGTGCACGTCTGTCTTGGCGAAGATGGACTTGAGGTGGTCCTGCACGGTGTGTTCGGACAGGAACATCAGCCGGGCGAGTTGTCAGGTGTCGCTGCCGACCACCAGGTGGCGGAGCAGCTCGGACTCTCGGTCGCTGAGGCCGATGACCCGGGCGAAAAGCTCCGCGCGTGCGGTGCCTGTTGTCGGTTCGATGCTGACCGCGATCCCGGTTGTCCCGGTGGGGGAGGGGACCAGGCGGGCGGCAGAGACCGTGACCCAGGCGCCGTCTCCGAGGTGGGTTCTGGCAGACGGGGGGTGGTCATCGATGTGCCGTTCGCGGGCCAGGAGCTGGGCGGCGACGTTGTACGCGGCGGCCGGGATGGGCGCCCGGTCGGCGTCGGTGGGCAGCAGGGCGCGCAGGTGCGTGTCGACCAAGGGTGTGTGGGTCATCGGCTGCAGGTCCTCGGTCAGGATCAGCGCCACCGGCTCGGCGCCACGATTGGGCGCGGTGGGGGGGCTGGTGAAGGTGGCAGCGAGGCTGCGGCGCAGGGCCGGGGAGACCAGCCGGTCCAGGCCGCCCAACAGGTCGGCCTCGTCGGGGGTGAACGGACCGGTGCTGCGCCACAGGTCCAGCCATCCCCAGCACCCGAACTGGTCACCGAAGACCAGAGACGCGATATCGGTGATCCCGTACCCGGCCAACAGCTCGCGCCAGACCCGGCTCCGCGAAGGATCCCAACCGGTTGCGGTCAGCAGGGTGCTCGCCGTGCCCGGGACCAGGGCAGTCCACCGGTTCGTTGCGGTCAGGTACTTCAGGCGCACCAAGGTCGGCAGATCGCCCAGATAGGGGAACTCCGCCAACGGAGCGATGCCCACGCACGTCTCTGGGTCGGTCAGCAGCTAGACGTACGCGTCGAAGGGCACCGCCCGGCGCAACTCGCCCAGGACCGCCGCCCGCATCGCCCAGCCCGTCGACGATGAGCACTACATCGTCATCGACCTCGACTTCGACACCCCCGAGGGAGCCACCTCATTCCTGGCATTCCAGAAGGACAAGGTGTGGGCCTCAGCGTCGACTGCCCCCGCCCTATCCGGTGCACCGCGCACCTCCATCCTCCAACCCGCGCCCGAGCAAAGCTGACCCGCATCACGCGTCGCTTGGGGCCCCGAGACGCCGGGCGCGGTATGGAGTTCACCCCTCTCGCAGGGGCGGGAATGGCGATGGGGTGGGCGATCCCGGGAACGGGCTCTGAGCCGTAGCCCAGTTTGTAGCCCAATAGCGGTCGGTGGCGGCGGTATCGGCACGGGTGAAGATGCCGACCGTGTCTGCCGTGGCCAGTCCGATCGATGTTCAGCCGCGGTCGATGCGTGCCACTGCGTCGGCGACGACCGCAGCGTCCATATCGACCGTCTCCTTGCGACATTCGTCGACGAGGCGGGCGAACAGGCTTAGTACCGCGAGACGCTCCAATCCCTCTTGCTCGGTCAGGTCATTGAGTGTGTGGGTGGACAGGTTCCGCACGAGTTGGAAGGCTGCTTCGCCTAGCGCGCGGAGCCCCTGCTGGGCGCTGGCGGTGGACTCGTCGTTGCCCTGGTCGGGAACCCGAAGGCGCGGCTTGCCCGCCAGGGCGGGCTGGCCGGACAGCACCTCCAGGACCAGCGCGCGACCGGTGACTTCGCGGCGCCCGACGAGGTCCTGCAAGCGGGCGTCCAACGCCGCGCCAGCGGTGGCAACGGCTGCCCGGTGGTGCCCGTCGCGCCACAACCCGGAGGCCGGTGCCCACACCCAAGGGTGCAGCGAGTCTGCCGACAAGGTGGGTGCGGGCGGGTCCACATGGGCGGCGATCTCATCCAGACGCTGAAGGTGGGCGCGGGCGTAGATCGCAGCCTCCCGCCGCTGCCCGAAGTCAAAGTATTCATCCGCGGGGTGCTCGTTCCGCCATTCGGGATGCACTCGGTTAAGGATCGCGTGTACCGCGACCCACTGCTCCTTCGCCGCCGACTCCTTCGCGGCGGCGTTCTGCAAGGTGATGAGTCCGTCGCCGCTGAGGTTGTGTGGGCGGGTGAAGTCGATGAACTTGTCCAGTTCGATGAGCGCCCACGCCACGTCGACACCGTCAACGAACCGGGTAGCACCGGGTTCCTCGTCGGTCATGCGTGAAGAGTACCGAGCGGTGAGGACACCGCCTCGGTTCCCGGCATCCGCCGGCTGCCTTACCGCGTCTCCGCTGTTGCTCGCGCGCCACGGCGACAACGTCCTCGACTTGGTTCACTCGTTGCAGGACGGTCCAACCGTCGAGGTCGGCAGACAGCTCGTGGGTTGAGATTCCGGCGTCGCGGAGCAGTTTGTTGTTGGGTGGGGATGGGAGGGTCGGGCTCGGTGCTGTCGGGCTGTGGTCCGACGTGAGGGCGGTGGAGCGACCGAGCGGGATCACGGCTCGAGGTTGGGGAACAACTCCTTGAGTCGCTCGACCGTGGTCCGCCATTTCGGCGACTTCGGGGCGGCGACGGTGTTCTGGTTGCCGAAGAATCCGGTCTCACGCACCGCCTGATCGGCTGGCACGGTCTGCTGCCAGTCCACGGGCACGAAGTAGGCGCAGTACTCCTCGTCATCGATCTGATCTCGGTCGTAGTGCCCGCCGGTGAGCACATCTGCAGCGGGCAGGTCCTGATCGCCAACGTGGACGGTGAAGCTGGACAGGGGCTCCATGGGGCCGGTGACGGTTCCCACCCCGACGTAGCCCTTGCCGGGGATGTTGACCCAGACGCGGTCGCCGGGAGCCAGCAACTTGAGGGTGCGGGAGTACCACGGGCCACCGCCTCCGGTGATGAACCCGTACCTGCGGGCATCCTCCCACGACCGTGAAGCGCCATCCCCGTAGCTGACGTAGTACTCGCCATTCCACGGCTCCCGCTTGCCCACGTCCTCACGGCTGCGCGTTGCGGCCGGGGCTTCAACCGGGTCGACGAGCCACGCGCGGCTGAGCAGCTGCCCCTCGGGGCCCTGGAAGATGCGGAAGAACAGAACGTTGATGGCGATGTCGCGCTCGGCGAGGTACTGCACGATGCGTTCGCTGGCAGGGTCCAGCTCGGCGGCCACGATCACGATGGAGTGTGTGGTGTTGAGCTCCTCCTCGGGCAGGGGCTGCCCGAACCGGGCCGCGAATCCCTGTGACAGGTCCGCGCCTCCGGCGTAGCTGCGGTAGATCGCGGCGATCTCGGCTGGCTGCAACGCCTCTACCCAAGACGCGTAGTCAAGGGCCTGGGCCACCACATCGCGGGGTGTCCGGTCCCGCTTCAGCTCGATGAGCACCAGCGAGGCGTCCGGTGCGATCGCCAGCAGGTCCAGCCGCCCCCCGTAGGCCGGCACCTCCGAGCCGATCAACATCCAGTCCGGCGACAGCAGCTCCGGAGCCGCCTGGATCATCCGGTGCAGCAGCGCCTCCGACGGCAGCTGCGACTCCGCCAGCCGGCGCGGCGGGTCGCCGACGGTCCACAGCGAATGGTCGATCGGCATGCCAGTTCCCCCTCAGTCGGTGCCCCAACCATCGCGCTGACGCCCTACCCGACGCGCGGTGGGCGACAACGGGAGCCTTTTCGGCAAGCCCTTGGACAACAATGGTGCGATCACAGGTGCGCGCGCGGCGCTAACGGCGGCGCAGGCGCACGCGGGGAAGGACAGTTGGGTGAGTCAGCCGAAGGGCTTCGAGGACAAGGTCGTCTTCGTGTGGCGTGTGGCGGACAAGCTGCGGGGGCATTTCAAGCCGCACGAGTACGGGTCGGTGATGCTGCCGCTGCTGGTGCTGCGCCGCCTCGACGCTGTCCTGGAGCCCAGGAAGGCCGCAGTCCTCACCAAGGCCCAGTCCCTGGAGGCGTCCGGGATCACAAACCCGGATCCGATCCTGCGCCGCACGGCCGGCCAGTCGTTCTACAACACCAGCCCACTGTCGCTAACCACGCTGCTTCAGGATGACAAGAACGTGGCGGCGAACCTGCGCGCCTACGTCAACGCCTTCTCACCCGGCGCGGTGGAGGTGCTTGAGGAGTACCGATTCGACGACAAGGTGACCCGCCTTGACCGGGCCGGGATCCTGTACCAGGTCCTCGGTGACTTCGCCGACCTCGACCTGCACCCCGACACCGTCAGTAACGAGGCGATGGGGGCGATCTTCGAGGAACTGCTGCGCAAGTTCGCGGAGATGAGCAACGAGACCGCCGGCGAGCACTACACTCCCCGCGAGGTCATCCGCCTCATGGTCAGCCTGCTGTTCGCCGAGGACGCCGACGCCCTGGCCGGGCCGGCGCCGATCCGCACCGTGTACGACCCGGCCGCCGGAACCGGCGGCATGCTCACCGTCGCCGACACCCACCTGAGCGAGCTGAACCCGGCGATTCGGGTCGAGGTGTTCGGCCAGGAACTCAACCCCGAGACCTGGGCGATCGCCCGCTCCGACCTGATGATCAAGGGCGCGGACCCCGACCGCATGGTCCTGGGCAACAGCCTGACCCACGACGGGTGGGCAGGGCAGCGGTTCGACTATATGCTGGCCAATCCGCCATACGGAGTGGACTGGAAGGCCTACGCCGACCCCATCAAACGCGAGGCCGAACAACTCGGGTTCGCGGGCCGGTTCGGCGCCGGACTGCCCCGCATCAGCGACGGATCGTTCCTCTTCCTGCAGCACATGCTGAGCCACATGAAGCCGGTCGCCGACGACCCGAACACCCCCTGGGTCGACGGCGGCTCCCGCGTCGGCATCGTGCTCTCCGGTTCGCCACTGTTCTCTGGAGCCGCAGGGTCGGGCGAGTCGGAGATCCGCCGCTGGATCATCGAAAACGACTGGCTCGAAGGCATCGTCGCCCTGCCCGACCAGATGTTCTACAACACCGGCATCAACACCTACGTGTGGATCCTGACCAACCGCAAGCACCCCGACCGCGCCGGCACCGTCACCCTCGTCGACGCCCGCGACCTCGGCACCAAGATGCGCAAGAGCCTCGGCGACAAGCGCAAGGAACTCACCCCCAGCGCGATCGACGAGATCACCCACCACTACGTCAACGCACCCGAACTCGCCGACGGAGCTGATCCAGACCCGCAGGTGAAGGTGCTGGCCAACCAGGACTTTGGCTTCGCCCGCATCACCGTCGAACGACCCCTCCGCCGCGTCTGGCGCATCGACGGCACCACCTTCGCAGTCGTCCCCGACACCGCCCGAACTGCAGTCGAAGCCCTGACCGGGCAGGCGTGGACCACCGAGAAGTACGCCAAGACTGCCCTCGGTGTGCTCGGGCTGGACACGAAGACCCTGACCGCGGTCCTTAAGGCGATCGCCGTCCTCGACCCGGAAGCCGACCCGATCCCGGCGAAGAAGGGCGGCGGGTTCGAGCCCGACCCCGACCTGCGCGACGCCGAGAACATCCCCCTGCCCCCCGGCTACCTCGACATGAGCCCCACCGAACAGGCCACCGCAGTGATGCTCGCCGCCGACGAGCACCTCAAGACCGAGATCCACCCCTACGTCCCCGACGCCTGGATCGACCACACCAAGACCAAGATCGGATACGAGGTCCCCTTCACCCGCCACTTCTACACCTACGCACCACCCCGACCGGTCGCCGAGATCCGCGCCGAGATCGACGCCCTCGAAACCCAGATCCAGCAACGTATGCAAGGACTCGCTAAGTGACCGCGCGCCTTCGTTTCCTCGCGGAAGTCAACCCTGCGACCCCCGAGTTCGATCGCTTGTCGGATCTGGACGAGGTGACCTTCATGCCCTTGGAGACTGTATGGGCGGACGCGCGACTCGATACCTCCCGAACTCGACCGAGGGGCGAAGTCGCCGGCGGCTACGTACGTTTCCGGGACGGAGATGTGCTCTGCCCGAAGGTCACGCCCACGTTCCAGGCAGGCAGAACAGCTCTCGTCCGCGAGCTCTGCAACGGCTTGGGGGCAGCGACAACTGAGGTCCACGTGATTCGTGCTCGGACAGGCCTAGCCGATCCGAGGTTTGTTCGCTATCTGCTGCTGACCAAGGCATTCCTTGAAGAGGGAGTATCCCGGTTCCAGGGCGTCGCGGGGCTCCAACGCGTTCCCGACGACTACCTGCGTGATCTGCGAGTAGAGAGCTTGGGGCTGGAACAGCAGCGGCGAGTCGCAGACTTCCTTGACGACCAGACCACCCGCATCGACCACATCATCGCCGCTCGCCAGCAGCAGGCGGCGCTGCTGGGGGAGTTCGGCCTTGAGTTGCAGCGAGAGCTCACGACGGTTGGTCGCTCAGCGCGACGGCGATCAACTGGCGTGGTCTGGATGCCAGAGGCAGCAGAGTCGTGGCCACTGCTGCGCGTAGCCCAACTTTTCTCTACCGGCAGTGGCACAACTCCCTCGACCACTGAACCCGCGTACTTCGGCGGAAGCATTCCTTGGGTGAACACCGGTGACCTCTCCGACGGGCCGGTGGTAACGGTCGCGAAGGCGGTCACCGACCAGGCGCTTCGCCACTATCCCACCCTGCGTGTCTACGAACCCGGATCCCTCGTCATTGCGATGTACGGACAAGGCTCGACCAAGGGCCGAGTCGGCATCCTGGGCGTGGGCGCGTGCGTCAATCAAGCCTGCTGCGTCCTGTCTCCGTCCGAAGCGATGCTCACCGCGTGGGCAGCCTCCTGGTTCCGCGCGCACAAGGTGCACATCGTGGAGCTGGCCATGGGTAGCGGCCAGCCGAACCTGAGTCAGGAGATCATCCGCTCTCTACGGATCCCAGCACCCCCGCTGCTTGTCCAGCGCGAGATCCTCGCTGTCATGTCCCAGGAACTCCTCGACCTGCGGTCTGCTGCTTTGCGGCTCGCGGATTCTGTTGCTCTGCTACAGGAACTTAAGCGGTCGCTGATCTCGGCGGCGGTGTCGGGTGAGTTCGATGTGTCGGCGGCGAGTGGGCGGATGGTGCCAGCGTGAACGACGTCTTGAAGGAGTTGGCGTTCGAGGCGTCGATTGAGACGCATCTGCTGGCGAACGGGTGGTCGCAGAGCGATCCCGGATCGTACGACCGTCCGCTCGGCCTCGACCCGGCCGGGCTAGTGGCATTCTTGAGAGTGTCGCAGCCGGATGAATGGGAGGAGCTATGCCGCCGGCTGGGGGGGGACGCGAAGGCCACTACCAAGGTTGCGGAGCGCGTGGCAAAAGAGATTGACGCGCGGGGCACGGTGGATGTGCTACGTCGGGAGACCAAGTTGAACGGGGTGGGGTTCCGGGTGGCGTTCTTCGCCCCGGCGAACGACCTGACCCCGGAGCTGAGGGCGCGATATGAGGCGAACCAGTTGAGTGTGGTGCGCCAGTTGCACCATTCAGAGTCCAAGCCGGCCGACAGCCTGGATCTGGTGCTGCTTGTGAACGGGATCCCGACAGCGACGGCGGAGTTGAAGAACCCGACCTCCGGCCAGACGGTCGCGGACGCGATCGCGCAGTACCGCAGCGATCGGAACCCGCACGATCTGATCTTCAAGCACCGGGTCGTAGTGAACTTCGCGGTCGACCCCGACCAGGTGTGGATGACCACCCGGCTGGCGGGCCAGGAGACCCGGTTCTTGCCATTCAACCAGGGCTCCAACGGTCCCGGGCAGGCCGGGGGTGCAGGGAACCCACCGAACCCGGGCGGGTATCGCAGCGCCTACTTGTGGGAGCGGGTGTGGGCGCGGGATGCGTGGTTGAACCTGCTGGGCGAGTTCGTGCACGACGAGGATGTGCTCGACGCCGCCGGGGTAAAGACGGGGGGCAAGCGGCTGCTGTTCCCGCGGTTCCACCAGTGGGACCTGGTCGAGTCCCTAGTCGCGGCTACCCGCCAGGCTGGTCCGGGGGTGAATCGGTTGGCGATGCACTCGGCCGGGTCGGGAAAGTCGAACTCGATCGCATGGGCGGCGCACCGGCTGTCCCGCCTGCACACCCCCGGTGACCCGGCCGCGTTGTCCGAAGCGGTCACGGCGGCGGGTTTGGCGGCGAGCCAGCCGATCTTCTCGAAGGTGATCGTGATCACCGACCGGCGGGTGCTGGACGCGCAGTTGCAGGCCACGGTGGCCGGGTTCGAGCACACCCCGGGCACGATCGTGACGATCGACCAGGACTCCCGGCAGCTGGCGGCCGCGTTGGCGGGGAACACCGCGCGGGTCATCGTGACCACGCTGCAGAAATTCCCGGTCGTCGCCGAAGCCGCTGCCAAGGTGGCGGGGGCACGGTTCGCGGTGATCGTGGACGAGGCCCATTCGTCGACGGGTGGGGAGGCGATGACGGACCTGAAGAAGGTCCTCACCGGCATCAACCCCAGCGACGACGACGCCCTGCTCGGCGCTGCGGAGGCCGCGGAGTCGGCCGCCGCAGCGGCTGCGGTCACCGATGCCACAGATCTGCTGGCCGGGCAGATGGCCGCGCGGGGCCGGCAGGCGAACCTGTCGTTCTTCGCGTTCACCGCCACCCCGAAGCCCAAGACGTTGGAACTGTTCGGCGAGCTGGTCACCCTGCCGGGGGGTGAGGAGCAGTACCGGCCGTTCCACGTGTACTCGATGAAGCAGGCCATCGCCGAGGGGTTCATCCTCGATGTGTTGGCCAACTACACCACCTACGCCACGTACTACCGGCTGGCCAACGCTGAGCCGGTGGACCCGGAGGTGCCGGTCGGCAAGGCGTCGGCGGTGCTGGCTCGGTTCGTCACGCTGCATCCGACGCACCTGGCTCAGCGGGCGGAGGTGATCGTGGAGCACTTCCGGGCCAAGACCGCGCTCAAGATCGACGGGCACGCTAAGGCGATGGTGGTCACCCGTTCCCGGTTGCACGCGGTGCGCACCAAGCAGGCCATCGACGCCTACATCGTGCGCAAGGGCTACGACAAGGGGCCGCGGCCGATGCGCGCGTTGGTCGCGTTCTCCGGCACCGTTGAAGATCCGGCTGTTGGCGCCACATACACCGAGCCGCTGATGAACGGCATCGGGGAGAAGCAGCTGCCCAAGGTCTTCGCAGGAGACGAGTACCAGGTGCTGGTGGTGGCCGAGAAGTACCAGACCGGCTACGACGAGCCGCTGCTGCACACGATGTACGTCGATAAGAAGCTCGCCGGGGTGAAGGCGGTCCAAACCCTGTCCCGGCTGAACCGCACCCACCCAGGCAAGGACGACACGTTCATCCTGGACTTCGCCAACACCATCGAAGAGATCCAGGACGCGTTCGCCCCGTTCTACGAGGGCACCGCTGCGGTCCCCACCGACCCGAACCTGCTGTACGGGATGCAGCGCACCCTGATGGACGCGCACGTGATCCACCCCGACGAGCTCGCCGCCGCGGTAGCCGCCCTGCTGGCCGGGGGGGCGCCGAACCAGAAAGTGATCAACGCCCACGTAGACCCTGCCGTGGAGCGGTTCTGCGGGCTTGAGGATGACTCGCAGGTGGCGTTCCGCGACACCCTCGTCGGGTACGTGCGCGCGTACGGGTTCCTTGCCCAGGTGATGTCCTGGACCGACCGGGAACTGGAGGAGTTGTACTTGTATGCGCGGATGCTGCAGACAAAGCTACCCGCCGCCCCCGGCGAGCAGTTGCCGCAGCTCGCTGAGTCCGTGGTGCTGACGCATTTGCGCAGTGAGATGACGGCGGACGGGGTCGATGCCTCTCTTGACGAGGGGACCGACGAGGCGGGGACGGCGTTGCCTGGGGGAGGGGCCGGCCGGCAGAACGACCCACCCCGCGAACGGCTCAGCGTCCTGATCGACACCCTCAACGAGCGGTTCGGGATGAGCCTGACCGACGCCGACAAGGTCTGGTTCGAACAACAGAAGCAAGCCGTCAAGGACTCCGACCAGGCCCGCGTCGTCGCGTTGAACAACGACCGCGACCAGTTCCACATCTTCCTGCAAGGCTTCGCCAAGGACGCCATCATCGACCGCCACGAAGCCAACGGGCAGCTGTTCAACGCCTTCTTCACCAAACCCGGGTTCGCCGAGGCTCTAATGGAGTACCTCGGCGGGGTCTACGACGAGATCCGCGATGAGGGCAACGCATAATGCCCGGCTGATGCGCCCGGTGGCACATCCCGATGGCCTCCCCACCGGGGGACGCATCTCGTCCCCAGCGGTGAAAGCCGGTTCTTGTGCTCCACGCCGGCAGCCCTTGACACGAAGCGGTAACTTCCATCGCCCTGCGCCCCACGTGGCGCCGCGTCGCATAGGTTGCGCAAAGGACTTGCGAGAGGAACCGGGGGATGTCGAGTTACGAATCGCTCTCCATGAGCGATCGCAAGGGTCGACTCGGAGTCAACTACGTCTGCTCCGTGGTAGCGCAGGCTGCCCTCCCGAACCCCGAGTTCAAGCCGGGGGAGGACCATCTGGCGGTGGACCTCAACGTTGAGTTCCCTGTCTCGCCGGTACGCGTCCAGGTGAAGTGCGGGAGCCGCAAGGCGAACATGAGCGGGTCGATCTCAGTGCCGCTGAACGCCAAGTGGCGCGCACGGTGGACCCAGTCGAAGATCCCGGTCTACCTGGTGTACGTCTGTCTCGAGCGCAAGACGCCGGGTGACTGGATCGACCATAGCAACCACGCCCACACAGTCGTCCACGCGCACGCGCATTGGGTGCGGGTCAACGGAGTGTCAGGGGCTAGTGTCAGTGTGCCCTTAGCGAATCGGTTAAGTATCGACACCTTCGCCATCTGGAACGACGAAGCGGAGGCGTGCTTCGGGAAGGTGGGCCCGTGACGGACGTGCGCAGAGACTTGGTCTCCTACCTTGCGGCGGCCGGCTGGAGCGCCGCCCCTGACCAGGGCGAACAGGGGCAACTGTGGCGGAAGCAGGGCTCGAGGCTCGCCGTTCCCGTGCCTAGGGAACTCGAATCCGGCGGTCCGGAGTGGGAACTTATACTCGATCGGCTGGCTCGGATCGAGGAGAGCGAGCCCAATCTCGTCGAGCAGCGAATCCGGCGACGCCTGATCGACGTAGCGAACCTGCGGGCAGCGAATGGCCTAGTGATCGCGGACACAATCCCGTATGCCGCCGGGGTCTCGATGGTCCGCGACTCTTGGACGATGTTCCGCAGTTGCGCCACAACGTCGCTCGGAGCGCGACCTCACATCGCAGGCAACTACCGGCGGACGGGCGACAGCATCCTCGAACAGGCCCGCATGGCACATACGAGGCGAGGCTCCTTCATCATCCCGATCTACATGCCGGTTCCCGAGCCGGAGAAGCAGGACGGCATTTTCCAGGGGATGGAGACGGCGCCACCGGAGAGCGACGAGCGGCGCGTCATGCGCACGTTCGCCGAGTCCTTATCCGCGGTCCAGAGCCTGATGCAACCCGAGCGGGAGCCCACAACCAACGATGTGCTCGAAGTAATCCACAGTGGGGTCAGTCACGAGTTCGCGGCTAGCCTTCACCGAATTCTGATGAACGAATCAGTAGCGGAGTTCTCCGCCGACTTCGAGTGGGCGACCGCTGCTGGCCCCGTGCCGTCCACGCCCCGACAAGTCGAGATAACGGCTGCGGCCGCGGAGCGGGTCAAGCGACTGTCACGGCGACTGAAGTCTGAGAAGCCGGCGAGGGGAATGGAGATGTTGACTGGGCCGGTCGTCGCGGTTCAGCGAGACGACGCAGACACCGGCGGAGTGGTGACGATCCAGACCGTGCGCGGTGCGCGACCGTGTCATGTGAGCGTAAACGTCACTCGTGAACGGCTGGACGAAGCGCTCGATTGGATGAAGCAGCGCGCAACAGCGCTAGTCACTGGCCACATCCACCGGACGGGATCCAACTTGTTCTGCGATAGGCGGGACGGGATCGGGCTGCTCGCTCATGAGCAATTGCGCGCGGACTAGGAGGTAACCAGGGCGCGGTCAAAGGTGCGGCTGGGGATCGGGCGCTGGCCTTCCCGCGGGCGTGGCGCAGATCCTGAACGACCGCGGGTGGCGCACCCACGGCAACTCATTGGGTGGGCAACTAGGTGACCCACTCGGCGGTCAGGGAGGGGCGGCGGCCCTTGAGACGCCGCGCTTGTTGGCCAGCTCGATGCCCTCCCGCTGCCGCTCGCGGCCCAAGGCCCGCTCAAACTCAGCGACCGCTCCGAGGAGGCTCAACATCAACTGATCGGTGCGTTGATCTGAGGTGGACTAACGCTGGTAGCCGACGCGTTGTCCTGCCATTCCAGCCTCCCGACGGTGTCGGACTGGAATCTAGACCTGCGCCCGGCCGGTGTCGACCAATCCGAGAACCACGTCAACCCGACGCATGTTGCCGGGAAGCTCCGACAGCCGCACTGGGGTGTTGGGGATCCAGCGGCCACTCAGTGCGACTGGCGACCGGCCTGGCCGGACCCGCCGCTGAGGGCGATGCTGAGCCCCCCAGGCGCTGCACACGGTCGGCCGGTCCACGGTTGGCCGGTCCACGGTTGGCCAGTGACCAGCACAGCCTGAGCCTGTGGCCTGTTCAGCCGTAGACGATTCGGTCCCCGCGATGATCGCGATGAGCCTTATGGGACGCGGGCCATGGTGACCTAGCGATGCTCTGTGCCGTGCCCACACGAGGTTCGCAAATCGAGACGAGTGCGCAGTCTGGCTTTTCACGTGCACCCGGCGCAAGCCCATTACGCTGCTTCCCATGACGGTGGACTTGGCACCCAGTGGCGGAGTAGGGGCGTGAGCACGGGAGGTTCGAGGGATCTTCAGTATCTGCTCGGGCTCGATGAGGAGGAGTTGCTCGCAGAGCTGGGTGCGAGCCAAATAGGCGAGACCCTGGGGGTGCGACCGTCGGACTTCGGCCGGTATCTGCGCTTGGGCCGGGTCTGGATGGACACACACACCGACGAGCTGCGTCGCGCGTTGTGCAGCCACCCAAAAGTAGCCTCGGCGCGGACAGCGGCCGCCAGAGACGAGGCGGCTGAGGTCGCGACGGTGGCGGACATCTTGCTGAGCATGTACGGCCAGGTGCCGGCCACGATCGTGGCAGTCTTGGTGCTGCGCCGCGGGTTCGACAAGCTGTGCGGACCGCTTGGCGCTAGTGGGACTAACGGGTCCAGGACTGGCGAGTGACCCGGCGATCGCCGGACCGGAGGTTGGAGATTTGGGGGCAGTTCTGCGGATCATGGTGGCGCGTGCGCGTCCAGCCTCCTGCCTCGTCGTCGGAGGTAGCCGGTGAGCGCAAGCGAGGCGCGGGCCTGGGCCGACTCGTACAAGGCATTGGTGAAGGAGGAGCTCGACGATGAGGGTTCTCGGACCGGTCTGACCGACCACACCGACGATCCGGCGATCGCGTCTTGCCTTCGGGTCCTCAGTGCCCGCGCTGAGAGCGCGCGCGACAGCGGAGAGGCTTTGCGCAACGCATTGTCGAGAACTTGGATCACGACTGTATCGAGCGGATTTTGCTCCACCGATTCGCGGCCGGTGGCGGATCAGACCGCGATCCTTGTCGATCGTGGCCTGATTCGGGCGATCGAGGCCGCGGCTGCACTGGTTGGCCGGCACTACGCGGATCCGGAGTTTGATGCCCGAGCTTGCACGGATGAGCAGCGTGCCGACTTCGCCCGGGCGCACACGACATTCCTGGGCCAGTACTTTCTGTTCGGACGTGCCTCGACGGGACTTGGGGTCTGCTCAAGCGATCCGAGGGTTGACGCGCGCGTAGCCAGGGAGGCCCTGGCATTCGTGCTCGCTCACGAGCTTGGGCACGTGATGGCAGGTCATACCCCATCGGGCGATCGGCTGTCTTGGATCACGCCGGAGAACACTCCGGCCGACTTGCACCAGTTCGCGGCCGAGATCGAGGCTGACGCGTTGGCGGTGCAGATGCTCTTGGGCGACATGTGGGACACCACGGTCGGTCAGAGTGAGGTCGACGCGCGGCTGTTCGCGATCCGCACTGTGCTTCAAACGTTCGAGACGGTCGAGGAGTGCGCGCTAGTACCCGTGACTCGACGACATCTGCCTGCTCGGCGTAGGTGGGAAGGACTGCTGAACGCGTTCACGCGCCGATTCAGCATTGAGACGCTGGGGCGGCACGAGGCGCTATGGGGGGGCATATCGCCGCATCTGCGGTTCGCTCCGGCATTCGAGGTGGAGACACCCCAGACGCCGGTCAGCCAAGCGCTGAGCGAGGCCGGATGGACAGGCATAGGTGATCCACGAGCATGGTCGGAGTGGGACGGGCTTGAGGCAGCGGTGTGGCAATACCGCCTCCCGCGCGAGGTGGTCGAAGTGCTCGTTGGGTACGAGGCAGGCGTCCTGCTCGATGAGGGACATTCATTGGGGCAGGAGAGCTACCGCCTAGGCCGTCGGGCGGTTGCCGAGTTGGTCGAGGGCCTGCCGCGGTGGCTGCGCGGCACGGACTCGGCGCACGGTTCGGCGTCCTCCGGCGACTTGATTGCGTACTTGCGCCGGCGGGAGGTGTGGCCCGAGCCGTTCCGGAGCACGCACGACGGCGTGCTGCCGATTCACACGATGGCGTCGGCGGTGCGGAGCGCATTGGCGACCGGACGGGGTGAGGGGGCCGGCTGAGGAGATGGAAGCCTGACACGGCCCGCGCCGCCTTGCCGGACCCCGCGGCGTGGGTCTGGAGATAATCGTTGAGGTCGACGACGTCGACCTCGTCTACGCAAACGCGGCACCCCACGCCGAGCGTTGCGGTGGAAGCGTGGAACCGATCGATGACCAACCTTGGGGACTTCGCGACTTTCGGCTCGTCGACCCAGACGGGTACTACGTGAGGGTCACCTCACATCGGAGGTGACGCGGAGCACCATCCGCCGTCCGTCGGGAGGGTCCCTGTTCGGTGATCGCCAAGGCTGGCGGGTGTCGATCGGTTACGGCCATTCCCTGATCCGGTGGGGCGATGCCCGGGTCGCGCACCGGTTCGGCCACGGCGTCGCGCCCGTGCGGCTCCATGGGCGCGGTGCCGGGCCAGGTACTGGGACGGTGTCGACCGCACCATGGTGGCGGTGGGCATCGCCGCCGGGGTCCTGTGGCTGCTGCGGGTGCTCGCGGCCGATCCCACCGCGACTGACGCCGTGCAGGGTCTCTACCCGATCCTGGGCCTGTGGTGGGTCATCGACCTGTTGTGGGCCATGGGCTGCAGCTTGGCCCCCAGGACACAGCCCGCCCCATCCTGTGACGTCGACGCCGACCCGCCCGACTGCCCAGGTCTGGGCCACGGCAGGGCCGTCAGTCGGGGGGAGGTGGGTCGGGGGAGAGGTCGGTGAGCCAGAAGAGCGCGTCGGTGGGCAGCGCGAAGAACGCGCTGAGCTTCAGGGCCAGGGGCAGGCTGGGATCGAACTTGCCGGTCTCGATCGCGTTGATCGTCTGACGTGACACACCCAGGGATTCGGACAGCTCGGCCTGGGTCAGGTTCCGGGCGGTGCGCAGTGCGCGGACCCGGTTGCCCGTGTCAGGCACGAAGGTCGCGCAACCCGGCCAGGTAACGCACGTAGAACGCGACGAGGATCGCAACCAGGTAGCACGCGACGACCATCCGGGCGTCCACCGGCGCGAACACCACCACCGCACCCAAGGCCAGCGCACCCAACAGCACGGCATCGATGTAGGCCCCGGACTTGGCCCGGTCGGCTACCTGCCGCTCGACACTGTCCGGTGCGTCGGCGCGGGTGCGCCGCGCATCTCGGCGCCGGGACACATTCACCCCGACGGCCAGGGCAACGCTGGCCACAGCGGTGGCCCCCCGCAGCCACGACCCCGCCGTGCCCTGCATGCTCGACGCTGCCCCGCCCAGCACTGCGATCACCGCCACCCCCAGCAGGACCACTATCGGCGTCGTGTACCTGCCCATGTCCGCCTCCCACCGCGCCGCACCGAAGGTGGCGCACCGACGAGCCTAGGTAGCCCATCCCAGAAAAGTCAAGTGCACTTGACATGGACTGTCCGGACCTGGCGCGATCGTCCTTGTGTCCGGATCCTCACCGGGGCAGGCCCTTGGCGATCGGCTACGGTCTGGCCCATGAGGGGATGGGTCATCGTGGCCTGCGGCGTTATGTTCTGCGCCGGTGCATCGTTTCTCGGGGACACGTCGCTGATGATGGGGGCGGTCGCTCAATCGTGGGTGCCCTACGTGGCGGTCCCGTTCGCGGTGGGCTTCGCGGCCATCCCAACGACCTTGGTCCGAGCTGGACTTGTTGGAGCGCTGTCGAGCTTGACCCTGGTTGTCGCGTTCTATGCCGCGGGCAATCCGGCGCGGACCGGGGGCTACTCGGTGGACACGGGCAGCATTTTCTTCGAGTACGGCCCACTGAGCCTGGTCACCGGGTTTGTGTTGGCAGCGTCGGCACATCGCATTGCCCCGAGGGCCGCCGCAGCGCCGGGGCGGTGGGCGCTGGCGTGCTGCTGCTTCTTGACGCTGGCCCTGATCGCCTCGTGGACGCTCCTCGGGTGGGGTGTTCACGAGGTGACCACTTCCTCAGGTGTGGTGACCGTCGGCGCAAGCACCATGGACGTCGTCGCTTCCTCGGCCATCGTCCTGGTCTTTAGTTGCGCCGTGATCGCCTACGCCATCGACGGACTGTCCAACTGCCCGCGGGAGCCCTCTCTCGGGCGGCGCGTCGGCCCCCGATCCTGATCGTCCTGCCACGCAGCACTCCTGCCCTGACCGTCGTCGCAGGGTACGGCCACGCATCCGGCCAACGTCATTGGCCTCAAGCCGACCATCCTGACGGCTGTGCGGGCGTGCGTTTGGAGGTGACACCCACCCACCCCTGATGGTCGACACGGTCGTCGTCTCGGCGATCGACCGCTTGCGGCCACTCGGCAGCTTCGCCGGGCCTCAGATCGGGCTGCATGCCTGAGCCTTGGGCGTAGCCTCGACACACGTGCACACTGGGCTGAGGAGGTCAGGATGTCCACCACCACCGACCACGCCTGGGCAGCGACGCTCGCCCTGCTGGCAACTCATCAGATGGAGGAGATGGTCTTCTCCCTCGATGAGTGGCGCGAGCGCATCGGAGGCACCGGGATGCCACGGTTCGATCGGTTTGTGCAGCGCACCCCCATCGGCCGGCAGGCGCCGGGGCCGCGGATCGCCACCATCGTCGGTCAGTCCCTGCTGGCGTCCGGGTTGTACGCTGCCACCCGCAGGTCCGTCCCAGCAACCCGAGCCGTGACCACTGCACTGACCGTCGGTTGGGCCGGGGCGTTTGTGATGCACCTGAGCGTGGCCGCACGAACCCGGTCGGCCATGCCTGGCCTCGCGACTTCGATCTTCCCGGGGCTTCCCGGCGCCGTCTGGGTGGTCCGCTACATCTGGTCCTGACCCCACAGCCAGGGGAAGCCACCGCGCCGGACAGAGGCAGCGCGGTCCGGCGTCGACGCGATGGGCTCACCATTGTGTTCTGCTCGGCACACGGCGCTGGGACTGACCTCTTCCAGAGGACGGACCGCCGCCATCCGAGCCGGCAGCCGCAACCCGATCGACGACCGGGACGGGATCGGCTCGCGCGATAGCGCGGTGGAATTCTCACTCATGGGCGATGCTGGGCGACGTTGATCACTTGTCCATCCGGGCTGCGGACGAAGAATCGACGGATGCCCCACGGCTCGTCGGTGATCGGGTGAACGATCTCGTAGCCGAGCTGTTGTGCCTCTTCGTATGCGGCGTCGACGTCGTCCACCTTGATGGTCATGACTGAGTCTTCAGGGGCGGTTGCGTCTCGGGTCACGACTTGGACGCACGCGCCTGAGTCTGCGGAGGTAAACCGGGCCACCCATCCTTGGTTCATCCCGTCTTCGGTTAGCCCGAGGAATCGGAAGAACTCCCGCGCCCGCTCGAGGTCGTCGGTGTGCAGGTTGGTGATGACCTGTATGGCTTTCATCGTCCAAGTCTGACACCCTATTCGGGTCCGCATCGGTATGCAGAGACATTGAGCGGCGCCCCATGCGGATCCAGTTCCGGTCACCGTTGGTGGGACGATTGATTTCGGACTGCGGTCTTGGACGGCAAGCCGGTAGGCCGCACGGTGCGACCGGGCTCTTCGGGTGGTCGTTATCGTGGGTGGATGGCTCGGGTTCAGCATCTCGACTTGGCTAGGGCGATCACCGACCTGGAGTCGCCGGTCGTCGTCGGCATCTCCGGGTTCGGTGGGAGTGGGAAGAGCACGCTTGCCACGTGGCTGGCCCAGGGTGTCCCGGGCTGCGTGCGCGTGCGTGGCGACGATTTCTTGGATCCGGCCCGGTCTCACGATCGATCCGATGACTGGAGTGGCGTCGACCGTCTGAGGCTTGCCCGGGAGGTCCTGGATCCGTTTCGGCGCGGCCAGCCCGGCCAGCATCAGCCATATGACTGGGCCCGTCGACGCCTCGGTGCGCCGGTGGCCAATCCCGAAGGCTCGGTCCTCGTGGTGGATCTCATCGGGTTGTTCCATCCCGAGGTCCTTGACCTTCTCGACGTTCGGGTGTGGGTGGATCTGGATCTTCCAACGGCAACGGAGCGGGGCCTGCGCAGGGACGCCGAGCTGGGCCGTGATCACCGAGCGCTGTGGCGTGACGTCTGGGTACCGAATGAACGGGATTTCGAGCGGAACTTCGCCCCCAAGGCAGCGGCTACGCACCTCTTCCGAGACATCCCGGGCGCTCCGCTCGCCCCCGTTCGGGACTAGGACGCAACCGTCTCCCGGGGACCGAACGGCATACGACAACAGGAGCGGCGAGATCGGCCCGGCCGGAGTTGTCGACCCGTCACCGGAGGCGGACCCTCTAGCGGAACACCCGGGCGCCAGAGGGCGCCCCTTTCGCCCAGAAGGACGCGCGCTCCAACGCGCGAGACTTCCCAGATCAGCGCCACTGGGTGACACGCGCACGCGACGACGTCACGGCGTAGGCAGGCCGGCTGATCGGGAGGACTCAGACTGCTTCCGACTCGGTTGGGGGCAACTTGTCGGTGTCCTGGTGCAGAGTGCTGCCATGAGTTCCCGCGGTGAGCCGCAGCACCTGGAGGTGTTCGCTGCCGCGAGAAGTCGGCTGGCTGAAGCCGCCACGGCACGCGAACAGGTCATCGCGGTGTGGAACGGGCTCGACCCTGATGACGTGTTCGCGGCGTGGGTGGACACCGGCGAGGACGGCCGCGGTGAGCTGCTGGCGGGAAGCTACATCGCCGAGGACGCGGCGAAGGCGCTCGAAGAGCACGCGGTGGCCTTCCTGAGGGCGGTGAAGGAGTCCATGGACGCAGCGGTGCTTGCCGCCGCGCAGACGATGTGCATGCCGATGTGGCCGGTCGACCCGGACCTGCATCGCATGCCGCTTATGGCGACGGCGGAGGAGTTCGATGCGCTCGTGCCGGACGGTCAATTGCTCGGCCTCCGCCCAGACCAGGTGCTGGTGTGCTGCGCGAACTCCAGCCGTTCGCCGCCGGAAGCTCGACGGCCGTGTTCGTCGGCATGCATACGAGTCACCTGGCCGCTGCCCTCGATTCACTGATATGTAGGCGGGTTTGTCAAGTGGGCGTGGCTGAGCGCCGCCTGCCGATCGGCGTGGGCGGGCGCTCAGCGTTCTTCTTGTTGACCGGCCGGTGCCGGGGTGGCCAGCGTGTCTTGGGCGACGCGCGGGTCAGACTGATATTCGCGGGTTGGTTACCGCAGGACGGGCTGTTCGGCTGGAACTCTCCGCGGGTCTAGACATCGAGCGTGGCCCGGATTGGGCTGCTCATAGGGAATTCGCGGGTTCGTTCCACGCGCTGCGACCACCCGACACCGGTCGGACATCTCTGGGCCCCCCCGGGGGGGCTGGGTCACTCGATCGTGGCCAGGGACCAGCACCAGCCGGCCAGTTCCCGGGCGATCGCCACGTTGGCGATCACCGGGCGTTTCTTGCGGGCGGTGAACACCTGCCAGCGTTGGTGCAGCCGCTGGTTGCCCTCGTGTCCGCGGACCCGGGCCGCTGCGGGGGCCTTGTCCCACCGGGCGCGCATGGTCTTGCCCGGGGTGCGGTACTGGCGCTGGTGGTGCCAGGCGGCCTCGACCAGCAGCCGGCGGGCGTGGGTGTTGCCGGTCTTGGTGATCGACCCCTGCGACCGGGACCCGCCCGAGGAGTGTTCGGTGGGGACCAGGCCGAGGAACGACCCGATCGTGGACCCGGTGAACCTCGACCAGTCCCCGACCTCGACCGCGAGGCCGAACCCGGTCAGGGTGGAGATCCCGCGCAGGCAGCACAACCGGTTGACCACCGGGGTGAACTCGCTGTCGGCGGCCATCGCCTCGATCATCACGTCGAGACGGTCCCGCCGGTCCGCGGTCAGCAGCATCGCCTCCACCGACGAGTCGAACGCGAGCTGGACCGCGGGGGCGTCGAACCGTTGGCCGCGCAACCACCGCTGATGGACCCCGGTCCACGGCCTCCCACCGGAGTACACGATGCCGCGGCGCAGCAGCAGCTTGCTGATCCGGTGCCGGTCACGCATCAGATCCCCGCGGGCATCATCACGGGCCCGCACCAGGTCCCGGGCAGCCTCCGCAGCGGCACTGGGCACCGTCACCGCGGTGATCTCACCCATCCGCAGCAGCCTGGCCAAGTGCAGGGCGTCGCGGGCGTCGGTCTTCACCCGATCCCCGGACGGGCGGGCCAACTTCGACGGTGCCGCGACCACACACCAGATGCCGACCGAGGTAAGGTGCCGGGCCAACCCGAACCCCGTCGGCCCGGCCTCGTAGACCACCGCCAGCGGGCCCTCGAGCCCGCCCAGCCAGCGGTCGATCTCCCCGAAGTCCGGGGACAGCTTCGCCCGGTGCAGCTCACCGGTCGCACCATCGATCGCACACGCCACGACCGACCGGGCGTGCACATCCAGACCAACACTCGTACGCTCAAACATCACTGGGGCCTCCTGCCAACTGTGGCTCTACCGGACACGCCCAGCGTCCCGGCAACCCACGACCATGTGCCAGTGGGGCCCCAGGCCTCAGACCGCCACGGGCCTCCGGACGCAGCCGGCCGGCGCGGGGAGGGCGAGCGAGGAAGAACCACCACGGGGGCCGCAGCCCGCCCGCGGGGCCCCCGCACCGGACGGCGGACCCACCTCACCAACCAACAACCAGCCACACCCATACCGTCTAGGCCGGGGCGAGCGGCTCGTGTGCGGGTGGGCGACGCACACCGGGCCAGACCTCCGGCTTCCCGATGGGTCGACGCTGGTGAGATTTGAGACCGGGTCGGACGGGCCGCTGACGACTCCGCGACTGTTGGCGACCTTCCAGGTCGACCCGCCGGAGGCCGCGGGACAAGTCAAACTGCTCCCGAACGTCGCGGTCGACCTGGCCCTCTTGGTGCCGCCGTGGCCGGCGAACGTCGATGACAACTTCCAGGCTCGTTCGTGGAACCTGCATGCTACCGCTCGGCACCTCATCGACGGGCTCGAACGGTCGGTGAGCACACCGACCTTCATCCAGCAGTTCGGTCGTCTCGATGACCTTGCGCCGACCGGCGCATCGGCCGTGTGGAATCCTGTCGTCTTCGACAGCGCCGAACAGGAAGCCGAGGCGCGGGAGGGTCTGACCGGGTCTGATCTCAACCTCGCGAGCGTCCGCGGGGACGACGGCACGTACACGTTGCTGCGTCTCGACGGCGACCGAGTCGTCGGGCGCGAGATCCCGGAAGCCAGCCCGCCCGGGCCTTCCCTGTCGCTAGGCGCAGGTACCGAACTGGCCACCCTGGAGGCCGCCGCCGAGTGGGGTCTGCCGGACTTCGTGTTCCACGCGAAGGTCGTCACCAAGGGGTCGGGCCGACGGGAGATCGGGGACGGAACCCTCGTTACCCGCAACCGCGGCATCTCACTCCAGGTGAAGGCCCGCGATGGCGCCCCGACGGACGCCACCCGGGAGTCGAACTGGCTGAGGAAGAAGGCCGGCGAAGGGTTGCGGCAGGCTCACGGCACTATCCGGACAACGCTGACTGACCCCAACCTGTCCCTCACGAACCTCCGGGGCCGGGAGGTCGAGCTGCCCGGCGACACCATCGACTGGGTGCCGGTGGTGATCTTGGACCATCCCAGCCCGCCGGACGATGTGGTCCCCGACCGGGAACCGGACAAGAACGGGCTCGTCCTGCTGCGTCGCGACTGGGAATTCCTGTGGGACCAGCTGCGGTCGGCGTCAGCGGTCGTGGATTACGCCCACCGCGTCGCTGACGAGGAACGCATCGCGCTCGGCACGGAGGTCGGCCGCTACTTCGACCTCGCCGACAAGGATGAGCACGCAGACCCAGGCCCGATTGCGGCGTGGATGGTCGACGCGGGCGCCGCTCAGACCAGCGCGCCGACTCTTCCTCGCGAGCCGGCTGACACGGCTGACGCCGTTGGCCACTCGGTCTTCCACCGAATCCTCGAGGACATCGCCAACACCGATCTGGCCGGCGACGAATGCACCCGGCTCGACGTCCTCGCGCTCATCGACAAGCTCTCAGTGGGCCACCGCGCCGAGCTCGGCCGCACGCTGTTGCGCCGCATCGACCACTGCGCCCTCGCAGCGGCGGACGAGCTGCGCGCACAGCACCAGCTCATCAATATCGACGGCGGCCAACTCCAGCTCACGTTCACCGTGTACTCGCAGTTCACCGGCTACCACCAGCAGCTGTTCCAGGCCTGGGCGCTTCAACGGCGGCAGAAGTTCCTTCAGCAGGCAGGTGCGGTAGGGCCCGACTACCCGTGGACTGTCGCGGTTCTGCTAACGCCGCGACCCGACGGCGCAAGACTGTGGGACACGACCGTCCTCGCCACGAACAGCGGACCCGCCTACGACAAGGAGGCATTCGAGAGCATCGGCAGCGCGTTCTCCCAGCCCGATGCAACTGACGAGACCGTCCTCTAGCGCTTCACAACCGGAGGCCTTCCCTCATCCAGCCAATGCGACTCGTGTCGAGAACAACGTCCCTGAACATCACATCTAGGCAGACCCCTCTGAGCGCGACGCTTCACCGCGTGCGGTAGCCAGGATCTCCTGATCCAGTTGCTGCACAACCTGCTCGAGGAACGTCCAGAGGTTGGCTGTGCCATTCATTCTGCGGTGCAGGATGAATGGCTCCGCTTTCAGGAAGCACCCGGCCATCGCAGGGCCCCAGAGCTCCTCGGCGTCCGCCTTCGGGACGTACTCACGCGTGACCTGGTACGCCATCGCGTCGAGTTGCGCCAAGCCCGAGTTGATTCGTACCTGCGTCGGCTTGTCGACGTGCAGGTACCACTCAGGGCCGTGTGAATCGAACGCGCTGTGGAGCTCAGCCCGGTTGGTCGAGGAATCCGGATCTATGAACTGTCGGTGGTTCTCGAGCAGGAGGGACCTGCGCTCGACTCTATGAGTCCTCCAGAGCGCGAAGCCCGCGCCTACGAGGCTTACGACGCTCATCACGAGCGTTGCCACCTCGACTCCAAGGGTCATCGTGGCGCTCCTCCCCGATCGGCCGCGCACCGGCGCGGAACGCGCGCCAAGCCCAACTTGCCGCCACGCGTTCTGGACTTGTTCCTCACAAGCGGTGCCGGTTGACCGACCTTGAGCGGATGCCACGCTTGGAGCGCATCTGCGTGTGCGCTGCCCCACGATCAGCTGGCCGCGAGTCGCGTGTTTGGTGCCGCGCGCAATCAGATGTACTTGCAGGCGGTGGCGTAGTTGTTGAGCCGCCAAACGCGGTGGCCCCGGGGGCCTTCCGGTAGAAGCGGCCGAGAATTCACCTGGACCTGCCCGACCTGGCCCAGTTCAGGCACCCCGCCAGCCGCGCCTACTACGACCGCAAGAGAGCCGAAGGCAAGAACCACACCGCGGCTGACCTGCCTGGCCCGCCGCCGAGTCGACGTCCTGTACGCCATGCTCAGAGACCGGCAGCACTACCGCGCCGAAGCCCGACCTCCACGTCGAGGCCAAGGCCAAGGCCAGCTACCAAGGGACCGGGGATCTCAAGGACCGCGTCCGAGACCTCCTGGGCATACCGAACAACAAGGTGCCCAAGACCCGGATCGACCAGCTCAACGGCTTCTTCATTGCACGCAACGACATCGTTCACCGCCTGGACTACGTCGATCCCGGCAGTGCGTCGGTCAAGCGTCATGGCCGGTCGCCGAGTGACGTAGTCCAGGAGTGCGACCTCGTGCTCGTCTTGGTAGCGGACCTGATTGGAGCGGCGGCCGAAGTCCTTCGCGGCAAGTAGACCGGCGGAGCCACAGTAGACCCGCTTCATTGCGCCGCCATCAGGCTGTCTGGGTATCAAAGAGATCCCACTCGCAGCCGAGCACCTACCGGAGAGCGGAAGTTAGCCGTTGAGCATGCCAAGCTCGAAGCCCGAGTAGGAACGAGCCGGCCGACTTCCGGGCTCCGTCGCTTCGGCGCGAGCACGTCCAGGACCGGACGGCGAGATCGAGCACCTGATCTCGCCGTCTGGCACGCTGGTGGTCGCCTGGCCCTTCCGCGAGATTGCAGCGACGGCGCAGTTTGAGGTCTAGGCCGCCGAGCACCCTGCACGGACGTCGATGATCCCGCTACTCCGGAGATCCCGGTGGGGTGACCAGCACCAGTATGGCGGGATCGATGTCGTCGCGGCACCGGAGGGTCGGCAGGTACGAGTGATCGACCTGATCGCTGTCAAGCATGGACGCGCTGAGCATTTGGACCTTGGCCTGCTCGACGGCCGACGCGACCGATTGGGCAGAGGCGACGGCGGCGTAAAACGCCCGAGCGAACACGATGGCGGCGGTGTCGTCGATGGTGTCTGACATCCCGATGACGGCAGGCACGGTCTGAAGAAGATCCTCTGCTCCTTCCAGGCTTTCGCACGCGTTGAGGACGACCAGTCGGGGTGGGTCGTCGGTAGCCCCAAGAACTCGCGCCAGGATCGTGAAGTCGACGTCGTGACCGGTCTCGTCGCCATCGTCGTTCTCCATCCAGACACCGAGCTCGTCGGCGTGACCCGAGAAGTGGACTATGTGAGGGCGGTGGTCGTTCAGTCCCTCGATGAGGTCGCTGAAGGTCGCGGCAGGCGCATGCTCGACCACGACGAGGTCGCGGTACTTCGAGCCTCGTAGTCCTTGCTTGACCTGCCGGACCTCTTGGTCGACCCGCAGCCAGGTCCCACTTTCGACGACTGACCCGTCGGGGTGCAAGACGGTGGTCTCGGTCGCGTCAGGGTTCGCCGTTAGGTACAGCACCCGCAGCGGTTCAGGCCGCGGTGGCGCGACTTCGACGTATCGGACTTGAACCGGCGGCGCACTTTCCCGGGCGATCGCGCGAGCGTGGGTCAGCTCTTCGCGGCGTCGGCGCGAGTCGTCACGCTTCTGTGCGGATTCTGCAGCACGGCGTTCGGTGGACTCCGCGGACCGCAGTGAGGACGTCTTCGTGGCGATGCTCTTGTCGACGATGGCGCTGTCCTTGCGGGCCTTAGCGGCTTTCGCGTCGGCCGCGGCTGCCTTCTTCTCCTCACGCTCGGCAGCCGTCAGGTGCATCTTGCTGGTCGAGCTGCTCTTGGAGCGCGCCGCCTGCTCACGCTTCTTCCGTGCCGCCTCGCGTGTGGTGGCCGCCGCCTTCTCGTGCTTGGCGATGTCGCTCGCGAATCCCGCCTTCTTCGCTTGCAGACTTGCGATCTCTTGGCGGAGTTGATCACTGCGTGCCATACGTTTCTCCTCGTTGTGGCCGGTCAGCCTGAGCCCGATACTCGTGCACGAGTATCGGTGTGACCACCGACATTCACTTCGAAGGCCGCACCGCGTAGCACGGCGCGGCGCGGGGGCCGGCGACCGCGATCCATCGGGCCCATGACCAATTGGCAGCTCGCGAGCCGCCTTGCGCTCGAGTTCGGCTACCTCATTCGTGCCGTGGACCGTCCGCCAGTCGCTGGGTCGCGCGCAAGTGGTAAGGGCGACAGCACGTGGGGGCCATGTCCTGCGCGAGTCCCTTCCGCAAGTCGCACATCCCAGAGGCGCGTCTAACCGCCGCCTGTGGACGCGGCCGGGACGAAGGCCTCGCTCCGCTATCGCTCGGCCAGAGACGTCATGACATCCAGGCATGCTTTGATCTCGTCCGGATCGAGGCGTTCGCCCGGGAGCGGGCGCAGGCGCACTGTCACCTCGTGGTCGTGCGCCTTGATCGCCATCTTGCTCAGGTTGTCGTACTGATCGGTCGGGCAGCCGCACTGCCCCGACTGCCCACCTTGACTGGAGGGAACGGCATCGTCATGGTCATGTGAGTCTCGCTCCGGTCGGCAAAGTGCCGATCGGCGCGGTCCCGCGGTTACTGTGCGCGGGGAAGGGAGGATCTGGCATGGCGATAGAGACCGACTACCTGATCGTCGGAGCGGGCGCGAGCGGGCTCGCATTTGCCGACACCCTTGTCTCCGAGGCGGACGACGTCGAGGTGACGCTGATCGACCGGCAGGACGCGCCGGGCGGCCACTGGCTGCATTCCTACCCCTTCCTGCGCCTGCACTCCCCGTCGGCGTACTACGGGGTCAACTCGTTACCCCTCGGGCAGGACCGAATCGACGAGACGGGCGACAACGCGGGCTACTACGAGCGGGCCGCCGGTCACGAGGTCCGCGACTACTTCGGGCAGGTGGCAGCGAACCTCGAATCCACCGGACGGGTGCGCATCCTCACCGCGCACGAACACGTGGGCGGTGGGGCCGACGGCCAGAGCGTCCGCGACCTGGGGACCGGCGGTATCCGCGATGTCGTGGTGCGCCGGAAGCTGGTCGACGCCCGCTACCTGGAGGCGTCGATTCCGGCCACCCACGTCAGGCCGTTCGAGGTGGCACCCGACGCGCGGGTGGTTGCCGTTAACGACCTGCCGACCGCCGCGGAGACCGCCTCGTCGTTCACAGTGCTCGGCGCCGGCAAGACCGCAGCGGACGCTTGTACTTGGCTGCTTGACAACGACGTCGAGCCTGACCGGATCAGCTGGGTCCGGCCCCGTGACATGTGGTTCGACGACCGGACCTACTTCCAGCCACTCGATCAGGTGGGCAACCTCATGGCCGGCATCGCGGCCGACGCCGAGGCCGCCGCCTCTGCCACCGACCTCGAGGATCTGTTCGACCGCCTCGAGCAGTCGGGACGGCTCAATCGAATCGACCGGTCCGCGCCGGCGACGATGTACCGCGGCACGATGCTCAGCGCCTCCGAGATGGAACGCCTTCGCCTGATCTCGGATGTGGTCCGATTCGGCCATGTCACGAGGGTCGAGAGGGACCGTCTGGTGCTGTCCCGTGGCGAGGTTGCGACACCTCCGAACGCGCTGCACGTGGACTGCACGGCGCTGGGCCTGGCCAACGCGCCGGCCAGGCCGATCTTCGAGCCGGACCGGATTGTCATCCAGTCGGTGCGCCACAACTGACGTTCCGCACTTCTCGTGGGGCGTTTGGCCCCCCACTTCAGGTGCCGTCGCTGGTGTTGTAGACGGTGGCGGGGATGTGTAGGAGGTCGAGCACCTGCTGTTGCAGTGGGGTGAGTTCGGGTTGGAAGGTCTGCACGATCTCGTCGTGCTCGTCGATGAGTTGGTGGCGTTGGATGTCGTTGAAGATCTCCAGGATTCGGGGTGCGCTGGGGGCGGGGCAGTTACGCAGCTCGGGGTAGAGCGGGATGCCGGTCAGGCCCTGCGTGCTCATCGAGGTGCGGATCTCGCGTTCTAGGAGCGCTTCGAGGAGCATGGCGAGGAAGTGGCAGAGCAGGAGTGCTTCGATGCGGTGGGCGGTCTCGAGGTAGACGGGCGCGACTTCCTGTGGCCCCTTGAGCAGGTGGTTGCGGCGTTCGAGGTTGGGCTGGTAGCGGTAGGCGGCGAGGACTTCGGCGGGCGTCATGACGGTGTCGTTGGTGATGGTCGGGAAGCAGCCGTCGGTGATGGCGTCGTAGGTGACCTTGTCAGCGCGGACCTGGGCGCTGATCGTGAAGGTGGGTTTCTCGCTGCGTCGGTAGCGGGTGTCGTTGCCGGGGCGGCCGCGGCGTTCCTGGCGGAATGCCACGTCGGTGGTCTCGGTGATGGTGAAGCCGACCCAGCGCGCCGCACCGGCATTGGCCAGGGCGGTGTCGGCGGCTTGTTCGACGGCGACCTTGGTCTTCAGTCGGGTCTTGGGGCTTGCCAGACGAGTCTGGACCGCGTCGATCGCGGCGAGCCCAGCCTCGATGCGGGCTGCGCGGCTGGCGGCGTCGCGGGCGGCCTTGCTGCTCGAGTGCACCCAGATCATCCGGTAGCCGTCCGTGGAGGGCGCCGGAGCTTCGAAGGTGCGCCAGATGCGGTCGGGGTCATCGAGCCGGCTGCCGGGTCGGCGGTCGGCTTCTTGCCAGTTCGGGGCGTGGGTCTGGGCCCAGTCCCGGAACCAGGTGTCTTCGCGCCGGCCGTGCGGCACGATCGTGACGAAACGACCGCCGTTGCTGGCGATGTGGCGCATGGCCTGCTGCGAGCACAGTTTGCTGTCCGCCACGTAGAGGAAGCCCGAGTGGCCGACCAGAGCGCGTAGCTCGTCCCAGGTCGGGATGTGGGTGAGGTCGTCGGGGGTGTTGCCGTCGGCGACCCGGTAGGCGATCGGGACGGCGCCGTCGGCGCAGACCGTGAGGATGAACAGCAGCTGCTTCAGGTCGGGACGGAAGTCCTTGTTGTGGCCGTGGGTGATCTTGGGGGTTGCCTTCCCGCCCCGCTCTCGGCCGTCGGCGTCGGGGTAGTTCCCGGTCACCGTCACGGTGGTCGAGTCGTTGTGCAGCTGGGCGGTGGAGACGCCGAACTCGCGGATCACACCCAGCACGGTGCTGGTGATCAGGGTGGCTCGGTCGGCGTCGAAGAGCCGGTCCAGCATCCGGGCGACCCGGTCGTCGTTCAGGGCGACGGCGTCGCCCGTGGCCAGCCCGAGCACGGTGGGGTCGTAGCGCTGGGCCCACTCGGCCAGGGCATAGACCGGTCGGTGCCCGGCCACAATGTTGCGGACCACCAACCCGATCACCGCAGCCGGGGCCAGTCGCAGCCGGGCGTGGTCGTGCGGCAAACAGGTGCCGAGTTGGTCGGCGACCTGCATCCGGGTCAGGAAGTGGTTCACGACCGGCAGGCAACCCAGCAGTTGGCTGCGCAACCTGAATGGCTCCGGTGAGCTCATCACGGTCCTCCTTGACACCAGTTGCCTATTCGGTCAGCATAGACACTGACAGACAATCGACCGGGGACGTGAGAACGACGAATCGAGGTGTCGTGCCCAGCCCGCTCGAGCGCCATCAGCGGCGCTACCGCAAGCTGGCCGCTGAGCTGGCCACCGAACTCGCCACACTGGGGTTCATCAGCCCGGGCAGCGTGGTCCTCCGCTACACCAGCTGCGGGAAGCCCGGCTGTCGCTGTCAGGGCGACCCGCCACAACGCCACGGCCCGTACTACCAGTGGAGCCGGGCCGTCGCAGGCAAGACCGTGAGCCGCCGGCTCAACGAACCCCAGGCCGAGCTCTACCGCGAATGGATCACGAACCGGCAGCGCATCGAAACGCTCATCACCAAGATGGAAGAAGC
>JBAVKQ010000050.1:0-2995 GCA_049688395.1 Candidatus Nanopelagicales bacterium | reverse complement strand
GTCGGAGACAGGGGCAACTCTCGCTCGGCGCCGGCGCCGCTTTGCACTGGGTCCAGGCGAGACGCCATCGACCCTCTCCGCCGCGGCCTCGAACTTGGCGGCGCGTCGGTCGCGCCGCGTGGGGAACGGCGAGTTCGGCGGCGGGGTCCGCGCGCGGGAGGGGAGCCCGCGAAGCGGGCCGCACGACCGAGGCCTGGGTCTTCAAGACTTGCCCAACTCCTTGAGCATCGCTTCGCGCAAGATCGCGTTGAGGCGCGTCTGATAGCCTCGGCCCTGCGCCTTGAGCCACAGCAGCACGTCGGTGTCGAGGCGTACCGTGGTCGAGGATTTGGTCGGTCGGTATGCGTATTCCACGCAAGTTGGACAGCCGTTCCATGGCAAACTGGACGCGTGTTCCACAGCAAAGTGGACGGTCGGAGCGACGCGACGCGGGGGTCGAAAGTGTTTACTCCTGGATCGGTTCCTCCGTCAATATGGGTCGGTGTTTGCGCAGAGATTCCCCGACCAGGGAGAGTGGATGGGCCTGATGGACCAGCCGGTCGAGGATAGCGTCGGCCAACGTGGGATGGCCCAGGGCCTCATGCCAGTGCGCCACGGGCAACTGGCTGGCGATCACCGTCGAGCGGGTCTGATAGCGGTCGTCGAGCAGGTCCAGCAGGTCCCGCCGTCGCTGGTCGTCGAGCAGGGCCAAGCCCCAGTCATCGAGCACCAGCACCTCGACCTTGGCGAGCGCGGCCATGAGTTTGAGGTAGCGCCCGTCGACCCGGGCGCTGGCCAGTTCGTCGAACAGGCGCGGCAGGCGCTGATACAGGGCGGTGTGGCCTTGCCGGCAGGCGGCATTGGCCAAGGCGCACGCCAGATAGGTCTTGCCCACGCCGGTTGGACCGGTGATGAGGACGTTCTGATGGGCGCGCACCCAATCGCCGGCGAGCAGCCGCCGGACCACGGCGCGATCCAGGCCGCGCGGGTGGCGATAGTCGATGTCCTCGGCCACGGCGGCTTGCTTGAGGCGGGCCTGCCGTAATCGGTTGCGCATCTGCCGGTTCTGCCGCTCGGTGATCTCGCGGTCGACCAGCAGGCCCAGGCGCTCTTCGAAGGTCAGGGCCTGGAGGTCCGGGGTCTGGGCCTGCTCGGTCAGGGCTTGGACCATCCCGAACAGACGCAGTTGGGTCAGCCGCTCGTAGGTCGGATGATTGAGCATGGTCGAGCCTCTCAGTGGAAATAGTCTGGCCCACGCACGTTGGCGTGGTCGAGGGGCAGAGGCCCCTGCGCCGGGGTGGGGGTCTGCCGATCCAGGCCGTGCTTGAGGATCGAGGCGATGCTGCGATAGGTGAGGGTCTGGAGCCGGGCGGCGCGCTGGCAGGCGGCCTCCAGCCGGTCGTTCCCATAGGCCTTGGCCAGGCGCAGGATGCCCAGCGCGGTCCGATAGCCCTGCTGGGGATGGGCACGCGCCTGCAGCACCCGCTCGATGACCGTCCGGGTCTGGGGACCCACTTGGGTCGCCCACTCCAGGAAGCGCGGGGCGTTCCAGCCGGCCACCGCCTGGTGGGCCGGCGCCAGGTGGGCGGCCACGGTCGTGTGCCGGCCGGGCGACCGACTGCGCGGATGGCTGGCGAGGCGTTCGCCGTGGTGGAAGATTTCCACGGTGGCGGCGGTGAAGCGCACGTCCACCACCTGGCGCGCGGAGCGGTACGGCACCGAGTAGTAATGCCGATCGACCTCGACGTGATAGTCGATCCCCACGGTGGCCCGCTTCCACTCGGCGAACTCATAGCGCGTTGCGGGCAGCGGTTTGAGGGCGGGGCGATCGACCGTCTCGAACACGCTCTGGCGGGAACCGGGGAGCCGCTGGAAGGGGTGGTGGTTCAGCTCCGCCAGGAGCGGCCGGAGGGCGCGATTGACTTCGTCGAGACTGAAAAAACGCTGGTGGCGCAAGCGGGCCAGCATCCAGCGCTGGGCCAGCAGCACCCCGGCCTCGACCTTGGCTTTGTCGCGCGGCTTGGCCACCCGGGCCGGGAGGACCGCCACCCCGTAGTGGGCCGCCAGGTCGGCGTAGCTGGGGTTGAGGTCGGGTTCGTAGCGGTGGGCGGCCTGCACCCCGGCCTTGAGGTTGTCCGGCACCAGCAACTCGGGGACCCCGCCCAGGAACTCCAGGCAGCGCACGTGCGAACCAAGCCAGTCCGCCAGCCCCTGGGTCCAGGTCGCTTCGACGAAGGTGTAGTTCGACGCCCCGAGCACGGCCACGAAGATTTGGGCCGGACGCTCCTCCCCGGTGGTGGGATCGACGACCGCCACGGTCTGGCCGCTGTAGTCGACGAACAGGCGTTCGCCCGGCGCATGGCTCTGGCGCAGGGTGACGGGCAAGGTCTGGGCGAAGGCCCGGTAGTGCAGGCAGAACGCACTGTACTGGTAGCCCTCGGGATGCCGTTCCCGGTATTCCTGCCACAGCAGATCCAGGGTGACGCCCGAACGACCCAACTGACGATGCACCGCCGCCCAGTCTGGCTCCGGTCGTTTGACCCGGGACGCCGGCGTCGGTGGAAACAGCGCCGCTTCCACTGTCCGTTCGGTCGTGCCGTCCGCCAGCGGCCACGTCAGACCGGCCCGCCGCGCCCGCCGCAGGTAGTCGGCCACGGTCGTGGGTGAGACCCGCACCGCTTGGGCGATCTCCCGGTTAGAGCGGCCACCGGCACAATGCAGCCGCAGGACTTCTTCGATTTTACGCATGGATAACCTCGTGTTGGCCATCGGCACCTCCGGCAAAAAGGCCAGGGTGCCACAGTTATCCCACGCGTCGTTTCGCTACCTCAGGGGGGTCCAGGTTGCCTTGGAATCGGTGTCCAGGTTGGCCTGGAATCGGTGTCCAGTTTCCCGTGGAATCCGTGTCCACATTGGGGTGGAATACGCATGTGGGAACCTCGGGAACGGGATCGTCGGCCATCGAGCAGGTCCTCGACGCCGCGATGGACTCGCGGCGCTGAAGCCGGTGCGAGGG
>JBAVKQ010000049.1:0-15298 GCA_049688395.1 Candidatus Nanopelagicales bacterium | reverse complement strand
GGGCCGGGCCGCCCCAGCGCCCGCGCGGACGGTCCCCGCGCGTCAGGCCCGGGCCGGCGCCTCGGCCTCCGCCGGCTCCATGCCGAACTGGGTGCGCGAGAGGTCCGCGTACAGCCCGCCCATCGCCAGCAGCTCGGCATGGGTCCCGCGCTGCACGACCTGACCCCCGTCGATGACCAGGATCTGGTCGGCGGCCCGGATGGTGGACAACCGGTGGGCCACGACCAGGGAGGTCCGCCCGCTCAGCGCGGTTGCCAGCGCGCGTTGCACCGCCGCCTCGCTCTCGGAGTCCAGGTGCGCGGTCGCCTCGTCGAGGACCACCACCTCCGGGGCGCGCAGCAGCAGCCGTGCGATCGCCAGGCGCTGCTTCTCCCCGCCCGAGAGCCGGTACCCGCGCTCCCCCACGACGGTGTCCAGCCCGTCGGGCAGCGCCGCCACGAGCTCGCCGATCTGAGCGTCGTGGCAGGCCGCGAGGATCTGCTCGTCGGTGGCCCCAGGACGAGCGAAGACCAGGTTGCCGCGGATGGTGTCGTGGAACATGTGCGCGTCCTGGGTCACGACCCCGACCCGCTCGGACAGGCTGCCCAACGTGGCCTCGCGCACGTCGATCCCGCCGACCCGCACGGCTCCCGAGCTCACGTCGTAGAGGCGGGTCACCAGGGCGGTGATCGTGGTCTTGCCGGCACCGGACGGTCCCACCAGGGCCACGAGCTGCCCGGGCGCCACCTCGAAGCTGATCCCCTTGAGCACCGGCTCACCGCGGCCGCGGGTGTCCGGGCGCGCCACCGACTCCAACGAGGCCAGGGAGACCTCGTCGGCACCCGGGTAGGTGAAGTGCACGTCCTCGAAGGCCACCGCCGTGGGTCCGGGCTCGATGTCGCGGGCGTCGGGTGATTGCGCGACCAGCGGCGGCAGGTCCAGGACCTCGAACACCCGCTCGAAGGAGACCAGCGCGGTCATCACGTCCACGCGCACGTTGCTCAGCGCCGTCAGCGGCCCGTACAGCCGGGCCAGCAGGGCCGTGATCGCCAGCAGCGTGCCGATGGTCAGCGTCCCGTCGATGACCAGGTTGCCGCCGACCCCGTAGGCGATCGCGGTGGCCACCGAGGCGACCAGGGTCAGGGCGGTGAAGAAGTACCGGTTGCTCATCGCGATCTGGACCCCGATGTCGCGGACCCGCGACGCTTTCCCGGAGAACGCCGTCGACTCCTCGGCGGGACGGCCGAACAGCTTGACCAGCAGCGCCCCGGACACGTTGAACCGCTCGGTCATCATCGTGGACATGTCGGCGTTGAGCTGCATCTGCTCGCGGGTCTGGGCCTGCAGCCGCCGGCCCATCCAGCGCGCCGGCAGCAGGAACAGTGGCACCAGGATCAGGCTGATCAGGGTGATCGGCCACGACAGCACGAACATGGCGATCAGCACCACCACGAGGCTGATCACGTTGCCCACCACGCCGCCGAGGGTGGAGGTGAACGCCTGCTGCGCGCCGATCACATCGGAGTTCAGCCGGGAGATCAGCGCACCGGTCTGCGTGCGGGTGAAGAACGCCAGCGGCTGGGCCTGGACATGGGCGAACACCTGGGTGCGCAGGTCGAAGATGAGTCCTTCACCGATCCGCGAGGAGTACCAGCGGCCGAGCAGACCGATCCCGGCGTCCGCGATGGCCAGCAGCAGCACGAGGATCGCCGAGCTGGTCACCACTTGGGCGTTGCCCGGGGTGATGCCCTGGTCGATGATCCGGCGGAACAGCAGCGGCTGGGCCACCACGAGCAGCGATGCGATCACGAGCGTGACCAGGAACCAGGTGATCTCCCGGCGGTACGGTCCGGCGAACCCGAAGATGCGGGTCACCGTCTGGCGGCTGACCCGCTGGCGTCCCACCGAGCGATCCTGGGTGAACGAGCGGCGCATCTGCCACGGGCTGCCCCCACCCATGCCCATCGACATCTGCTATCCCTTCGTCATCCCCGCGGGGATGATCCATCCCACCGAGGTCCACAACGCATGCCGAGGCCGGGTTGTTCCCCCGGGACGGGCACGCGTGCGGGGCTTGCCCCCAAGGGGCGCTCAGCGCGCCCCGGCGAACATCGCGGCCAGCTCACGGATCCGGATGACCTGCGCAGCCCGCTCGGCGGCCATCTGGGCGTCGTGGGCCTGCGCCCACGTGCTCGGCGCCAGCACGGCGTCGGCCAGCAGCGTCTTGGTGCTTGCGACCGCGCCCGGGAGCGCGGTGGCGCAGGAACGGGCCACCTCCCGGGCTGCGTCGTCCAACTCCGCGCGCGGCACCGACGTGAGCGCCAGGCCGATCCGCACGGCCTCCTCCGCCTCGACCCACCGGCCACTGACCACCAGCTCGAGGGCCCGGGAGTAGCCGACGGCCGCCACCAGCGGCAGCGTCCCCGCCAGGTCGGGCACCAGCCCGAGGCTGGGCTCCTTCATGGAGAACCGCACGTCATCGGCGACCACGATCAGGTCGCAGGCCAGCGCGAGCTGGAAGCCCGCGCCCACGGCATGCCCGCCTACCGCCGCCACGGTCACCACCGGGCAGCGCCGCCACCACGAGAACGCCTGCTGGAACGTGGCGATGAGAGCCTCGAACTCTCTGGGCTCCATCGCGGCGAACTCGATCATCGAGCCCTGGCCCGGGATCCCCTGCGGGGTCAGCATCCGGCGGTCCATCCCGGCCGAGAACGACGGACCGTCCGCGCACAGGACGATCGCGCGCACCGAGGGGTCCAACGAGTCCCCCACCGCGGCGAGGTCGGCCCAGAACTTCGGGCCCTGCGCGTTGCGCGTCTCGGGTGCAGTCAGCCGGACGGTGAGGATGCCGTCGGTGAGGTCCTGGGTGAATGCTGCGGTCTCGGGGGTCTCGGGGGTCTCGGGGGTCTCGGGGGCCTCGGGGGTCTGGGTCATGGGCCACAGTCAACCAGCAGCGGACCTCGCGCCCTGACTGCGGGTGACCCCGGCACGGCCACACGTCAGCGACACGTCAGGCCAGGGCGACCAGGTCCAGGTAATCCTCGCGCCACAGGTCCTCCACGGCGTCGGGCAGGAGCAGGACCTTCTCCGGGGCCAGGGCCTGCACCGCGCCCTCGTCGTGGGTGACCAGGATCACCGCCCCGGAGTAACTTCCCAGGGCGCTGAGCACCTCGTCACGACTCGCAGGATCGAGGTTGTTGGTCGGCTCGTCGAGCAGCAGGACGTTGGCTCCCGAGACCACGAGGGTGGCCAGGGCGAGCCTGGTCTTCTCCCCGCCGGACAGCACCCCTGCCGGCTTGTCCGCATCGTCTCCGGTGAACAGGAACTGCCCGAGCACGCTGCGGCACTGGGTGGGGCTCAGGTCACCGGCCGCGTGCAGCATGTTCGCCAGCACGGATGCGTCCGGGTCCAGGGTCTCGTGCTCCTGGGCGTAGTAGCCCAGGCGCAGGCCGTGACCGGGCTCCACCTGGCCGGTGTCGGGCTGCTCCACGCCGGCCAGCAGCCGCAGCAGCGTGGTCTTGCCGGCCCCGTTGAGCCCCAGGATGACCACCCGCGCGCCCCGGTCGATGGCCAGTTCGACGTCGACGAACACCTCCAGCGAGCCGTAGGACTTGCTCAGCTCGGCGGCGCGCAACGGGGTCCTGCCGCACGGCGCCGGTTCCGGGAAGCGCAGCTTGGCCACCCGATCCGCGGCCCGCTGGTCCTCCAGTCCCGCCAGCAACCGATCGGCACGCTTCTGCATCGACTGCGCGGCGCGGGCCTTGGTGGCCTTGGCGCGCATCTTGTCCGCTTGGGACTGCAGGGCCGCGGCCTGCTTCTCCGCGTTCGAGCGCTCCCGGTGCCGACGCTTCTCGTCGGTCTCGCGCTGCTTCAGATAGGTCTTCCACCCCACGTTGTAGATGTCGATGACGGTGCGGTTGGCGTCCAGGTGCAGCACCCGGTTGACGACCAGGTCGAGCAGGCCGACGTCGTGGCTGATCACGACCAGCCCGCCCTTGTGGGTGGCCAGGTAGCCGCGCAGCCAGACCACGGAGTCGGCGTCGAGGTGGTTGGTCGGCTCGTCGAGCAGCAGGGTGTCGGCCGCGCTGAACAGGATCCGGGCCAGTTCCACCCGCCGCCGCTGCCCACCAGACAAAGTGCGCAGCGCTTGACCCAGGTTGCGCTCGGTGATGCCCAGCCCGGCGGCCACGGACGCGGCCTGGGCCTCGGCCGCGTACCCGTCGAGGGCGACGAACTCGGCCTCCGCCCGCTCGTAGCGGCGCATCGCGCGAGCGCGCAGGTCCGGATCGGGGTCCCCCATCGCCGACTCCATCGCACGCATCCGCCGGATGACGTCGCGCAGCCCGCGGGCGTCGAGGATCCGGTCGCGGGCGGTCTGCTCGAGGTTGCCGGTGCGCGGGTCCTGGGGCAGGTAGCCGATGGTGCCGCTGCGGGTCACGCTGCCGGACTCGGGTCCGGACTCACCGGCCAGGATGCGCATGAGGGTCGTCTTGCCCGCCCCGTTGCGGCCCACGAGGCCGATCCGATCTCCGTCGGCGATCCGGATCGAGACGTCGGCCATGAGCAGCCGGGCCCCGGCGCGCACCTCGAGGGCGGTGGTGGCGATCACTGCCCGAGTCTACTTGCGCCGCCCGCCCCTGCGATCCGCGCTGCACGTGGCACGCGGTTGGTCGATACTTCCGGCACCGCCGTCTGGTGGTCGCGGCCGTGGAGGGAGTGGGTCATGCAGTTCGACGACGACCGGGTCGACACCAGCCGGGTCAGCGACCGGCGCGACGGACGCCCGGGTGGTCCGGGGCTGGCCGGGGGCAGCTCGGCGAACACAGCGGCCGTGGCCGGCATCCTGGCCATGCTGATGCGCGGCAGGGGCGGCAAGGGCACCCTGATGCTGCTGGTGGTCGGCGGGGGGATCCTGCTGATGATGACGATATTCTCCGGCGGCGGCGCGATTGCCCCACAAGCCGCCGTCCCCGCCGGGGCGGCCGAGGACCTGTCCACGCGGTGCAACCAGTCGGGTGCGATCTCGGCCTACCCGACTGCCTGCTGGTCAAGGCCTTCAACGAGACCGACGAGGTCTGGGACGCCGAGTTCGCTCGGCTCGGCCAGGACTACGCCGCGCCGTCGCTGACGTTCTTCGACGGCTCCGTACAGACCGCGTGTGGGCCGGCCACGACCGCCGTGGGCCCGTTCTACTGCCCTGGTGACCAGAACATCTACTTCGACCTCGGCTTCGCCAACCAGCTCAAGCAGCTCGGCGTGCAGGGCGACTACGCCAACATCTACATCATGGCCCACGAGTTCGGCCACCACCTGCAGAACATCACCGGCATCGAATCCGAGGTGCGCCGGCTTCAGTCCGAGGACCGGGCCAACGCCAACGCGTACGGGGTCGAGATGGAGCTGCAGGCCGACTGCTTCGCCGGGGCGTGGGGGCGGATGGCCGACGACCGGGGGAACGTGACGATCACCCGCGCCGAGCTCAAGGAGGCTCAGGACGCCGCCGAAGCGGTCGGCGACGACCGCATCCAGGAGCAGTCCGGCATGCGGGTGAACCCGGAGTCGTGGACGCACGGGTCGGCCCAGCAGCGCAGGGAGTGGTACCTCACGGGCTACAACAGCGGGGACATCAATCGCTGCAACACCCTCGCGCAGCGGTAGCGCTGCCCCGGTGGTGTCGCGCCGCCGGAGACCACGCCGGCGGACTCCGGTTGCCCATGCCGCCGCCGCCCGGCAGCATCGGCGCCATGGCAAACGAGACGCAGGTCGTCCAGCGGCCGGAGACCGATAGGTACGAGATCCTGACCGACGGGCAGGTGGCCGGCTTCGTCACCTACCACGAGGCCGACGACGTCGTGGTGCTGGATCACACTGAGGTGCAGCCGGCCTTCGAGGGGGAGGGTTTGGCCGGCGATCTGGCCAGGGGGACGTTCGAGGACCTGCGCGCCCGGGGGGTGCGGGTGCAGCCGCTCTGCTCCTACATGGCCAGTTGGGTGGGCAAGCACCCGGAGTACGCCGACCTGGTCGTGCCCGACGAGCAGCCGGGCTGACCGCACAGCCGATTGTCTGAACCGGACAGCCGCCGACCGCAGGCGGACACAGGTGTCCGGATCGGACCATTGCCTGGGACCGCGACGGACCCAGTTGTCCGGATCAGCGCATCCCGGCCAACCCAGGCGCGCGCGTCAGCAGGCGCGCTCGACCGCGGTCTCCAAGGCGTCCAGGGACGTACCCACCGGCCTGATGGCGGCGGCCACCGCCGCGGCCTGGCTCAGGCTCGGTGACTGCGTGAGCCCATCGATCGCCGTGCGCAGCCCGTCCACGGACGCCTGCACGGCTTCGGCCTCCGGGGCGAAGTCGGCTCGGGCGGAGGTGATGAGGGTCGCGACGTCGGTCTGGAAGGTGGCGAAGTTGGCCCGGACGGCGTCGGTGCCCTCCTTGACGATCTCGGTCTCGGTCAGCGAGCGCAGCGACGCCTGCGCGGCGTCCGCGGCGGCGCACGATACGAAGGCGCCGGACTCCGACACCGACGGACTGGCGACCGGGCTGGCGACGTTGGCCGCGTCGGTCGGGTCTGTGGGCGCCGAATCCGAGCTGCATCCGGCCACTCCGAGTGCGAGCAGGGCAGCGGCGCCGGTGATGAGCAACCGGTTCGTGACGATGGGCATGGCGGTCTCCTCAGGTCTTGAGCGTGCCAAGAGTAAGCCCCGAATCGGACGAATACGTCATGCCGATCGGCTGAAACGCGCACGCGGGGCGGGCACGCTCTGGCAATTGTCGGATCCGGACAGCCACCGACCGCAGGCGGACACAGGTGTCCGGATCGAACCATTGCCTGTCCGGATCAGACAATCGCCTGTTCCAGAGCAGCTTCGTCTCAGACGTTGAAGCCCAGGGCGCGCAGCATCTCGCGGCCCTCGTCGGTGATCTTGTCCGGGCCCCAGGGCGGCATCCAGACCCAGTTCAGCCGGTAGTCGTCGACGATCCCGTCCAGCGCCGCGCGGGTCTGATCCTCGATCACATCGGTCAGCGGGCAGGCCGCCGAGGTCAGCGTCATGTCCAGCGTGGCGATGTTGCCCTCGTCCACGTGGACCCCGTACACCAGGCCCAGGTCGACGACGTTGATCCCCAACTCGGGGTCCACCACGTCGTGCAACGCCTCCATCACGTCGTCGTCGGTTGCGGTGCTCGCCATGCTCATCGGGTACTCCCTCGGGCCAGGGCCTGGGTGACAGCGTCCTTCCAGGCCATCCAGGACAACAGTGCGCACTTGATCCGTGCCGGGTACTTCGCGACCCCTTCGAACGCCACGGCGTCCTCGAGGAGATCCTCGTCGATCTGCGCGTCATCGCCCTCGACCGCTGAGTTCATCAGCGCGAGGAAAGCCGCCTCGACCTCGAGGTCGTGGGCCACCGAGTGCCCGACCAGCAGCTCGTGCATCATGCTGGCGCTGGCCTGGGAGATCGAGCAGCCCTGGTTGTCGTAGGAGATGTCGGTGACCGTGGCCGAGTCCCCGACGCCCGCCAGGTGCACGCGCAGCGTGATCTCGTCGCCGCAGGTCGGGTTCACGTGGTGCACCTCGGCGTCGAACGGGTCGCGAAGGCCGCGCCCGACGGGGTTGCGGTAGTGGTCGAGGATGAGCTCCTGGTAGAGGTCCATCACGCCACCGCCACCCCGAAGAACTCCTGGGCGCGGCGGATCCCCGCGGCCAGCAGGTCGATCTCGAAGGGCTGGTTGTACAGCCCGAAGCTGGCACGGGTGGTGGACGGGACGCCGAACCGCCGGCAGGTGGGCCATGCGCAGTGGTGTCCCACGCGCACGGCGATCCCCTCGTCGTCGAGCACCTGACCGACGTCGTGCGGGTGCAGGCCCGCCACGGTGAACGAGATCGCCCCTGCGCGATCCACGGCGTCGGTGGGGCCGATGATCCTCACGCCGGGCAGCTGGGCGAGGGCGGCCAGGGCGTGCTCGGTCAGCGCATGTTCGTGGGCGGCCACTGCGGGCATCCCGACCCGATCCAGGTACTTCACGGCGGCGGCCAGGCCGACGGCCTGGGCCACGTTCGGGGTCCCGGCCTCGAAGCGCTGCGGCGGGTCGGTGAAGGTCGAGCGCTCCATGGTGACCGTGGAGATCATCGAGCCGCCGGTGATGAACGGCGGCATCGCCGCCAGCACCTCGGCACGACCCCACAGGCAGCCGATGCCGGTGGGTCCGAGCATCTTGTGCCCGGAGAAGGCCATCAGGTCCACGTCCAGGGTGCCCACGTCCACGGGCATGTGCGGCACCGACTGGCAGGCGTCCAGCACGACCAGCGCACCGACCGCCCGGGCGCGCTGCACGAGCGGAGCGACCGGGTTGATGGTGCCCAGGATGTTGGACTGGTGAACGAAGGAGACCACCCGGGTCCGGTCGGTGACCAGCGTGTCGAGGGCGGCCAGATCCAGGCGGCCGTCGTCGGTGATCGGGACCCAGCGCAGCACCGCGCCGGTCTTGTCGCACAACTCCTGCCAGGGGACCAGATTGGCGTGGTGCTCCATCTCGGTGACCAGGATCTCGTCACCGGGCGCCAGCACGAACCGCTCGGCGCCCTCGGGCAGGGGTGCCCCGTGCGCCTTCTTCGCGGTGGCCGAGCTGAACGCGTGCGCCACGATGTTCAGTGATTCGGTGGCGTTGCGGGTGAAGATCAACTCACTGGCCCGGGCGCCCACGAAACCCGCGATGACCGCCCGGGCGGACTCGAAGGCATCGGTGGCCTGCTCGGCCAGGAAGTGCGCCCCGCGGTGCACCGCAGCGTTGCTCGTCTCGTAGAACTCCCGCTCGGCGTCGAGGACCGCAACCGGCTTCTGCGACGTGGCAGCGGTATCCAGGTACACCAGGGACCGCCCACCACGCACGGTGCGCGCCAGGATCGGGAAGTCCGCCCGCAGTGCGGGGTCGAGCAGGTGGTTCACGCCGAGGCCGCCGCCGCTGCGTAGCGCGCGTAGCCGTCGGCCTCGATCGCGTCGGCCAGCTCCGGCCCGCCCTCGTCGACGATCCGACCGTCTACGAACACGTGCACGAAGTCCGGGCGCACGTAGCGCAGGATCCGGCTGAAGTGGGTGATCAGCAGCACGCCGGCGTCCCCGGTATCGCGGACCCGGTTGATCCCCTCGGAGACCACCCGCAGCGCGTCCACGTCCAGGCCGGAGTCGGTCTCGTCGAGGATGGCCATCTTCGGATTGAGCAGCCCGAGCTGGAGGATCTCGGCCCGCTTGCGCTCGCCACCGGAGAAGCCCTCGTTGACGTTGCGCGCGGCGAAGGTCGGGTCGATCTGCAGGTCGGCCATCGCGGCCTTCATCTCCTTGAGCCACAGGCGCAGCTTCGGCGCCTCGCCTCGCACAGCGGTGACCGAGGTGCGCAGGAAGTTCGACACCGAGACCCCGGGCACCTCGACCGGGTGCTGCATGGCCAGGAACAACCCGGCCCGCGCACGCTCGTCGACGCTCATCGCCAGGACGTCGGCGCCGTCCAGGGTGACCGTGCCCCGGGAGATCGTGTACTTGGGGTGCCCGGCCACGGCGTAGGCCAGGGTCGACTTGCCCGAGCCGTTCGGGCCCATCAGAGCATGCGTCTCGCCGGAGTTCACCGTCAGGGTGACGCCGGTGAGGATCTCCTTGGTGCCGCCGTCGGCCTCGACCGTGACGTGCAGGTCTCGGATCTCCAGGGTGGACATGGTGTTCTCCAGTTCTCGCCGGTCAGGCGACGGTCACGAAGACGGAGTCGCCTTCGACGGTTACGGGGTAGACGGGGATGGGCGTCACGGCCGGCGGGCCGCTGGGGTGGCCGGTGCGCAGGTCGAAGCGGGAGCCGTGCAGCCAGCACTCGAGCGTGCAGCCGTCGACCTCCCCCTCGGACAGCGACACATCGGCGTGCGAGCAGATGTCGGACACCGCGAACCACCGACCCTCGGTGTGCACGACAGCGATCGGCACCCCGTCGATGACCACGCGGTGCGCGCTGCCCTCGGGGACGTCGGCGACGGTACAGGCGGGCTGGACGCTCACACGTCCTCCCGGTCGGCCGCCTCGAAGTCGTACAGCGGGTCCAACGCGCCGAGTTCGGCGTCGACCGCGGCCAGCAGCCGCTGCGACACCTCGGGCACGCCGATCCGGTTGATGGCCTCGGCGAAGAAGCCGCGCACCACCAGTCGGCGGGCCACGATCTCGGGCACGCCCCGGCTCATCAGGTAGAACAGCTGCTCGTCGTCGAACCGGCCTGTGGCGCTCGCGTGCCCGGCACCCTCGATCTCGCCGGTCTCGATCTCCAGGTTGGGCACCGAGTCCGCTCGCGCCCCCTCGGTGAGCACGAGGTTCCGGTTGAGCTCGTAGGTGCGCGTGCCGGTGGCGGCGGCGCGGATCAGCACGTCACCGATCCACACGGTGTGCGCGGACTCGCCCTGCAGGGCGCCCTTGTAGATGACGTCGCTGCGGCAGTCCGGGACGCTGTGGTCCACGAACAGCCGGTGCTCGAGGTGCTGGCCCTCGTCGGCGAAGTAGACCCCGATCAACTCGGCGTCGCCCCTGCGGCCGCGGTACTGGACCGAGGCGTTGTGCCGGACCAGGTCCCCGCCGAGGGTGACCACGATCGAGCGCAGCGTGGCGTCGGCCTCGAGGACGGCGTGCTGGTGACCCACATGGGCGGTGCCGTCGGCCCACTCGTGACTGCTCACCAGGGTCAGCTCCGCGTCGGTACCGACGTGGGACTCGACGATGGTGCCGATCGGGCCGGTGCCGCCGGTGTGGGTCAGCACCACCGTGGCGCGGGCTGCCGCACCGATCTCGACGACCACGTGCCCGAACTGGGCGCTCGGGCCCGAGGCATTCAGGTCCAGGTGCACCGAGCCCGCCTCGGTGTGCGCCGGGATCGTGACGATCGCCGCGCACGACGCCGAGGCGTAGGTCTGGGCGGCGACCCGGTCGGTGGGGGTGTACCAGGCGCCCACCCGTGGGTCTGCGTGCTCGACGACCTCCACGGTGGCGCCCATCGCCGACCAGTCGATGCCGAGGTCCGCCGCGCCGTCGCCCACGGCCAAACCGTCGTGCAGCCCGCGCAGGCGGGTCAGCGGGGTGAACCGCCACTCCTCCTCGCGTCCGTGCGGCACCGGGAACTCGTCCGGGTCCCGGGACACGATGCGCGGGGCAAGGTCATGTGCGGGAGCGTCGAGGGTGACCTCGCGCTCGGTGATCGTGGTCGACATCAGCCGACGGCCCCTTCCATCTGCAGCTCGATCAGGCGGTTCAGTTCGAGGGCGTACTCCATGGGCAACTCACGCGCGATGGGCTCGACGAACCCGCGCACGATCATGGCCATGGCCTCCTCCTCGGTCATCCCGCGGCTCATCAGGTAGAACAACTGGTCCTCGGAGACCCTGCTGACCGTGGCCTCGTGCCCCATCGAGACGTCGTCGGTGCGCACGTCGACATAGGGGTAGGTGTCCGAGCGGGAGATGTCGTCGACCAGCAGCGCGTCGCAGCGCACCGTCGACTTCGAGTGGTGCGCCTGCTCCTGGACCTGCACCAGGCCCCGGTAGGAGGTGCGCCCACCGCCGCGGGCCACCGACTTGCTCACGATCGCCGAGGACGTGTAGGGCGCGGCGTGCACCATCTTGGAGCCGGCGTCCTGGTGCTGGCCCTCGCCGGCGAACGCGATCGACAGCGTCTCGCCCTTGGCGTGCGGGCCCATCAGCCAGACGGCCGGGTACTTCATGGTGACCTTCGAGCCGATGTTGCCGTCGACCCACTCCATGGTGGCGCCCTCGTGGGCCACCGCGCGCTTGGTGACCAGGTTGTAGACGTTGTTCGACCAGTTCTGGATGGTCGTGTAGCGGCAGCGGGCGTCCTTCTTGACGATGATCTCCACCACGGCGGAGTGCAGCGAGTCCGAGGAGTAGATCGGGGCGGTGCAGCCCTCGACGTAGTGCACGTAGGCGCCCTCGTCGACGATGATCAGCGTCCGCTCGAACTGGCCCATGTTCTCGGTGTTGATCCGGAAGTAGGCCTGCAGCGGGATCTCGACCTGCACGCCCTTGGGCACGTAGATGAACGACCCACCGGACCACACCGAGGTGTTCAGTGCGGCGAACTTGTTGTCCCCGACCGGGATCACCGTGCCGAAGTACTCCCGGAACAGCTCCTCGTGCTCGCGCAGCGCGGTGTCGGTGTCCAGGAACAGGACGCCCTGCTCCTCGAGGTCCTCGCGGATCTTGTGGTAGACGACCTCGGACTCGTACTGGGCGGCCACGCCCGCGACCAGGCGCTGCTTCTCGGCCTCCGGGATGCCGAGGCGGTCGTAGGTGTTCTTGATGTCCTCGGGCAGATCCTCCCAACTGGTGGCCTGCTTCTCGGTGGAGCGCACGAAGTACTTGATGTTGTCGAAGTCGATGCCGGACAGGTCCGCACCCCAAGGCGGCATCGGCTTGCGACCGAACAGGCGCAGGCCCTTGAGTCGCATGTCGAGCATCCACTGGGGCTCGGACTTCAGGGCGGAGATGTTGCGAACGACCTCCTCGGACAGCCCCCGTCGGGCACCCTCCCCGGCGGTGTCCTTGTCCGACCAGCCGTACTCGTAGGTACCCAAGCCTTCGAGTTGCTCAGTGTTGACGCTCACGCGGAGGTCCTTCCTTCGGGGGTGGACACGTCGAGGGCGCCCGCGCGCCCGCCGATCGCGGTGGGGATGTGCGTCGTGCAGACGCCGTCGCCGTGGGCCAACGTCGCCAGGCGCATGACGTGGGTGCCCAGCAGCCGGCCGAACGCCTCGGTCTCTGCCTCGCAGAACTGGGGGAACTCCTTGGCCACGTGCGCCACGGGGCAGTTGTGCTGGCACAGCTGCACTCCGTTGCCGGTGGGGGTGACGACAGCGGCGTAGCCACCGGCGGTCAGTGCGTCGGCGAGCACGTCGATGCGCTCGCCGGGGTCAGCCGTGGTCTCCAGGAGGTCGGCGTACTGCGCCTCCATCTCGGCGACCCGCCGGCGGGCGAACTCCATCACGGAGTCGGGGCCACCGGTCTCGGCCAGGAACCGCAGGGCGCCGACCGCGACGTCGTCGTAGGCGTTGCCGAAGTGGTCGCGGCCGGCCTGGGTGAGGTTGTAGTAGCGAGCGGGCCGGCCACGGCCGCGTCGACGCTTGTCAGGACCGTACTGCGGCCGGTCCGATGCCTCGACCAGGCCCGCGTCGACGAGGTCGTCCATGTGCTTGCGAACCGCCGCACCGCTGAGCTCGAGCCGCTCGGCCAGCTCGGCGACGGTCGCCGGACCACCGTCGAGGATGGCCCGGGCAACTCGCGCTGGCGCACCGGTGAGGATTTCCACAACCCCATTGTTGCGTATTTCGGCCGAAGCGCAAGAACCAGCTCCGCCGGATCGCTGCGCGGGGGTACGCCGAGCGCCGCTCGACCCGGGCCCCCTGCACATCCGCTTCGCTCTCGTCGATCAGCTTCCCGGATTCGGCAAGCGCCTGAGCAGAAGGGAAGCGAACCGGGAGCTGGTCGGCGCGGGCGCGGCGGGGCTGGGCAGGCCGGAGGCGGGGCTGGGCGGCGCTCGGGGCGCACTGGGGACGTGCGGCCGGACCTAGACTTCTGCACCGTGCCCACTGCTGCCCTCGACATCCGCGGACTCACGATGCGCTACGCGGGGCGCACGGTGGTCGACGACATCTCGCTGAGCGCCCACCTGGGGCAGATCACCGTGGTCCTGGGCCCCAACGGAGCCGGCAAGACCACGACGATCGAGACCGCGGAGGGCTTCCGCACGCCCCACGAGGGATCCGTCCGGGTCCTGGGCCGCGACCCCCGGGCCGACCGGGCCGAGGTGGCCCCACGGGTCGGCGTGATGCTGCAGTCCGGTGGGGTCTGGCCTGCGCTGCGGGCCGCGGACATGCTGGCGCACGTGGCCCGGCTGTACGCGAACCCGCTGGCCACACCCGCGCTGCTCGATCGGCTGGGGCTGGCGCACGTCGCCCGCACCCCGTACCGGCGGCTGTCCGGCGGCGAGCAGCAGAAGCTGGCCCTGGCCTGCGCCGTGGTCGGCCGCCCCGAGCTGCTCTTCCTCGACGAGCCCACCACCGGCCTGGACCCGGAGTCCCGGATGTCGGTGTGGGCGTTCCTGACCCAACTGCGCGGCGCCGGTGTGGGCATCGTGATGAGCACGCATCTGCTCGACGAGGCCCAGGCCCTGGCCGACCATGTCGTGGTCATCGACCACGGCCGGGTGGCAGCCAGCGGGTCGGTCGCCAGCCTCACGACCGACAGCCCGGCGCTGACGTTCCGAACCCGGCCGGGACTGCCCGTGGCCGACCTCGAGCCCAGGCTGCCCGAGGGGCTGGCCGCCACGGAGAATGCGCCGGGGCACTATCGGGTGCAGGGCGAGGTCACGCCCGACGTGGTGGCCGCGGTCACGGCCTGGTGCGCCGAGCAGGGCGCGCTCCCCCAGGAGCTGAGCACCACGGGAGGCACCCTGTCCGATGCGTACTTCGAGATCACCGCGCGCAGCCGGCCGGCCCAGGGCGTGGTCGTTGACGAACCGGCGCCACGGGCGCGCGGGAAGCGAGGCAGACGATGAATGGCGCGATTCCCGGTGGCCCGGCCCAGGCCAGCAGCGGCCCCGGCCCGGGTCTGGACCTCACGCCCGCTGCGGGTGCGGCCCCGACCGGGGCGCGCTGGTGGGCCCAGGCCCGGCTCGAGTGGCGTCAGCTGATGACCAATGGTGAGCAGCTGCTGCTCACGTTGGTCATCCCGGTGGCGGTCCTGGTGGGGCTGACCTGGACCGGGCTGGCCACCATCGACGAGGCGACCCCCGGTGTGATGGCCCTGGCGATCCTGTCCACGGCCTTCACGGCCACAGCGATCGCCACCGGTTTCGAGCGCCGCTCCGGGGTGCTGAAGTTCCTCGGGTCCACGCCCCTGGGGCGCACCGGGCTGCTGGTCGGAAAGACGGGCGCGACCCTGGCGGTGATCGTTGCGCAGTTGCTGCTGCTGGCTGCGGTCGCTCTGCTGCTGGGCTGGGCCCCGGCGGGCGCAGCGATCCCGGCCGTCGTCGTTGTGGTGCTGCTCGGCGCTGTCGCGCTGGGCACCTGGGGGGTCGCCCTGGCTGGGCTGCTGCGCGCGGAGGCCACCCTGGCCGTGGCCAACGGGATCTTCCTGCTGCTGCTGTTCGCCGGTGGCACGGTGCTGCCCGCCGACCGGTTGCCGGGGCCGATCGCCGCGGTCGTCGGGCTGCTGCCCAGCGCCGCCCTCGGGGATGCGCTGCGGGCGCTGCTCGACCCGGCCAGCGGCTCGGGCCTACCG
>JBAVKQ010000048.1:0-22156 GCA_049688395.1 Candidatus Nanopelagicales bacterium | reverse complement strand
CCCTGCAGTTGGTGCACCACGACGACGTGGCCGCCGCGATCGTGGCCGCGGTGCTCGGGGTCGGCACCCCGGGTGCCTACAACCTGGCCGGCGAGGGGGCTGTGACGCTGGGGGACTACGCCCGGGCAGTGGGCGCGCGTCCCGTTCCGGTGCCACATGCGGTGCTGGGCCTGGGCTCCCGGCTACTGTCCGTGGCGCCCTTCACACCGGCGTGGGCGGAGTGGTTGCACACCCTGCGGGTTCCGATGCTCATGGACACCACCAAAGCCCAGGCACTCCTCGGCTGGACCCCCCAGCACACCGCCGCCGAAACCCTGGCCGCCACCGTCGCCACCCAGCCGGATCAGCGCTGGCACGCGCCGACTCACCAATAGGCAGGGCGACCCATGCCGACCCACTGACCCTGCCAGGAAGGTGGGCTGCTCAACCGTTCATCTCCGGGCCGGCCAATGTCCGCCGCACCCTCAGTGTCCCGCTTCACGGGCTGCTCAGGAAGTAGGGCGTGGGGACCTTCGGCTCTACACCGCGGGTCAGATGTCGGCCTGGCTGGTGTGAGCCCCTGATGGGTTGTGGTCGCGCACGACGGATCGAAGCAGCCGGACGCACGGAGGTGGTTCGGGTGGTGGACCCGGAAGAAGGCTCGTCAAGACCCTGGGCCGCAGCGGGCGAGGCGGCAGACCGGGTATTCTGGGACGTCTCCTGCAAGCCGCGCGGGCCGCTGGGGTGGGTCAGCAGCCACTGGGTGATGCCGGCCATGTCCAAGCCGATGTACCAGGTTCTGGATGATGCCCGCCGATTGAGTCCGGAGGACGAGCTGCTGGAGGTGGCGTGTGGCTCGGGGGTCTTCCTGGCGGAGCACGCCGGACAGGCGCGTCGAGTTGCTGGCGTGGACGTGTCGCGGATCCAGGTCGAGCTGGCCCGCAAGCGCCTGGGCGAACGGATCGAGGCAGGGGCCGCGCAGGTGATCCTTGGCGACGCGGGGGAGTTGCCCTGGCCGGACGGCTCGTTCTCGGTGGCGACGAGCATGGCAGCGTGCGACCTGTTCCCGGATCCGGGACGGGTCCTGGCAGAAGTGGTCCGGGTGGTGCGCCCCCGGGGCCGCGTCGTGCTGACGATGGGTCAGCGAGTCGCTCCGGGAGAGCAGACCCACCAAGTCATGGGCTTCTGGGTGTGGGCGGAGGACGACGTGCGGCGCATGGTCGGAGCGGGCGGGCCTCACCAACGTCACCATCCAGTACGCCCCCGCCTATGGAACCGGCCGTGCGGCGAAGGCGCTTGCCAGACTCGCAGGATCGGCCGGTACGGACCTTCGACTGGTTCGCGGGATCAAGCCGTAGCCGCGGATGGGAGAGGAGGTGCGAGGCCGCCTCCCCTTGGGTGCCGCCGCGGGAGGGGCTGCGGTGGCGAACGCCAATCAGCGCGGCGATCCCGTCGGCGCGACTTCGGCAGTCGCCGATGTTTGAGGCTCGACCCTGCCTATCGCTCTGCGGTGTCGGTGGTCAGGTCGGGTAGATGTCGGAGCGCAGCCCCCTGATAGCCAGGACCGTGACGAGGTGGGCGCTGTCCTCGATGCGGGACAAGGCGCGGTAGGTGCCGCGTCGGGCGCGGTGCCGGTCGTCGAGTGTGGCATCAGCTCCGAGGTCGTAGCCCCGTTCGTAGGCGCCGTGGTCGCATCGGGGCTGGCGGGGGTGAAGGGCGGCGCTGGCCGTTCGGAGTCGTTCGCCTCTGTCCCCGGGGGTGGTGGGTGCCACTGTGGAGGTGAGGCTGATGGGGTGAGGGAAGTGGCTGGTCTTACCGACTACGACGTCATCGTCATCGGGGCTGGGCCAGGAGGGCTGAGAGCGGCTGCGCACTTGGCCAACGCGGGTCGCAGGGTGTTGGTCATCGATGCGGGTGACCACGTCGGTGGGCACATGTCGGCCTTCACCCACGCCGGATACGAGTTCGACATCGGCCTGCACTACACGTCCGAGGCGCCAATCTGGGGTGCTCGCACACCTGCGCACGGGTCCCGGTGGTGTCTCCGGCCCGGCTCGCGGGTAGTCAGCAGCCGTTGCCGATCCAGTTGTCGGCGGCTGCGAAGCGCATCCATTCGCTGACGTGGTTGGCGTCTCGGGGGGTCGGGTAGGGATCAGCCACAGGTGAGTCGGCCTGATCGGGACGGCCGGGTTGCGCAGTTGGAAAGGGCCGCCCTGTCGTGGCAAGCGAACGTCCGATTCGGGAGAGAGAAGCAGATCATGACGCCAACAGAGATTTCCGGAGACAAGGCGACTGGATTCTCGACCCCCGGACCGGTCTTAGGCCTTCCGGTAGTAGTCGCGAGCGGCCCGTGAGCCCTCAGCATGTGCACGGAACTGTTTACAGGTATGTTCACGCTGGTGCTAAGATTCCTGTATACATCGGAGGAGGCGACAATGGTACGACTGCTCGGGTCCTCGCCACCTTCGGCAGCGATCTAGCGGAACAACCCTGTCCACTTCTGCACCACCCGCGGCCGGCTGGCGCCGCCGCGAGTCGGGCTGACAACAGATTCGAGAGGCAGCGAGATGACCAGCGCCGTTGCGGAACGCTTGGACTCCATCAAGAGTCGGGCTGGGGTTCGATCGCGGGAGATTGCCGAACTCCTGGACACGACCCCGCAAACTGTCTCGCGTTGGCAACAGGGCAGAGTCGACCCCCAGCCCGGAAAGCTGCACCACCTGCTGGCCTTGGAGTGGCTAGCTACCCAACTTGCGGAGTTCTACGAGCCGGACGAGGCGCGTCTTTGGCTGTACAGCCCGCATAAGCTCCTCGGTGGGCGACGCCCGGCTGAGCTGATCGCAGAGGGTGACACCGACGCCGTTCTCGCGCTGATCGATCAGCTACGAGACGGGGCGTACGTCTGAGGCCATGGCCATCCACGACCCTGATCTTCTCGATGCCCTGGAAAGTCTGGGAAGCGAGGAGCTTGAGAACGCGACCGTTTGGCGGCACATGTTCAACGACAACCCGCCGGAGTTGTCCAACACGCGCGGCGCGAGGTGGAACCCGGCAGGCTTGGCGGCGATATACACCTCTGAGGATCGCGAGAGCGCGATCGCCGAGGGGCAGCACGCCATGGACATGCAGCCGCTACGCCCGAAAGCGAAGAGGTTCGTCTACGAGCTTCGAGTGAGCGCCAAGAAGGTCCTACGAATCCGACGCTCCGACCTCCCTGCCGTCGGCCTGGATGAGTCCGACCTCGAATCGATCGACTTCTCCGCCTGCCAGCGGGTCGGGGCTCACGCAGCCTTCCTCGAATACGACGCGATCATCGTTCCCAGTGCGCGCGCTGACGGCACCAACGTCGTCATCTCGTCAACGAACTCGCCGCCGAACCCGCCTTCGAGCGAGTTGACCAAGAGGAAGTCGACTGACCGCGGGTATCCGCCCGGCAAAGGGGCGCGATATGGAGTCCACCACCATGGCTCGGGCGGGAATAGCGATGGGGTGGGCGATCCCGGGAGTGGGCTCACGGCTGTAGCCCAATCTGTAGCCCAATGACTGACGCTGTGTTGGTGTCGGCGGCTGGGCCCGTCCCCACGTGCAAGGCCTGGCCGCGGCCGGTGCTGGTCATTCGGGGGTGCTGATCCAGCTGGCGATCTGTGCCCGGGAGCTGATGCCGAGTTTGTTCATGATGCTGTGGACGTGGTTCTCGACGGTGCGTTCGGAGATCATGAGGCGGGTCCCGATCTGCCTGTTTGTCAGCCCGTCGGCGATCAGGTGCGCCACTTCGTCCTCCCGCGGGGTCAGTGGTGTGGGCGTGGGGGTCGGCAGGTTCTCGGTGTGAGGGTGCCCGGGGTCGCCGAGGGCGAGTTTGATGGCGGCGTCGCGGGGGAGTCGGGTGCCGGTGTGGTACTGCGCGTCGAAGACAGCGGGGCCTAGGGCGGTGGTGGCGGTCTGGGTGGCGTGTGGAAGCAGTTGGGCCAGGATGGGGTTGAGTTGTGCCCCGGTCTGGGCGCGCAGGGTCGTGCTGGCGCCGAGCAGTGTTGCGCTTCGTTGGGGGCTTCCGGTGGTGGCCGCGTGGCAGCCCAGGGCGCCGACCAGGTAGAACTGGGCGACTCGGTCGTCGATCCGGTCGGCGATGCGCAGCGCTTCGGTGAGCCTCGGCTCGGGGTTCGGGCCGTTCCCGGCGGTGAGGGCCGCGAACCCTTTGGTTCATCAGCCAGACCTGCAGCGTGTACAGGTCACCGGTCTGCCGGCTCAACTGCGCGCCCCGCTCGGAGACTGAGCAGAACACCTGCAGGTCGCCGCGGGCGAACCCGTCGATCGCTTCGGCCTGGAGCACGGCCAGACGCGCGGGCGGGTCGTGCAGGTCGGCGGCGGCGGCGCGTGCCTGCGCCAGCAGCGACCCGCCCGACGCGCGATCACTGGAGAGGTTCGCGGCGACCGAGGCCATTGCCAGCGATTTGGCCAGCAGTTGTGGCTGGGCGGTGTCTCGGGCGCCGCGGGCGGCGACGGCGAGGTGTGCTGTGGCGGTGGCCTGGTCGGCCTGCAGAACGGCCAGGAACCCCCGCAGGAACTGGGCTTGGGCGTGCTCGGGGGTGTCACCCGGCCAGGCGGTGAGGGACTGGTCCAGCCAGCGGGTCCCCTCGGCCTTGGCCCGGGTGACCCAGTACTCGCCCAGCGAGGTGGCCAGCACGAGCCCGGTGCGGTGCTCGGCCCTGGCCAAGCACCACTGCAGGGCGGCCCGGACGTTGTCGATCTGCAGGTCCAGCCACGCCAGCCACTGGACCAGGTGGCCTGCCTGGGCGGCGGAGTCGCGGCACCGTGTCGTGTAGTACTCGGCGTGGCGCTGGCCCAGGAGTTCGTCCTCCCCGGCCTCGGCCAGCCGCAGCCGCGCGTACTCGCGGATCGTCTCCTAGAGGCGGTAGGACGCCACCGGCCCGGCGAGTTCGGTCATGACCAGGGACTTGTCGACCAGGGAGCTGAGCACGTCGAGCACCCGCGCGGCGGGCAGGTCCTCGCCGACACAGACGCCCTGCACGTCCTCGAGGGTGAACTGGGCGGCGAACACGCCCAGCCGGCGCAGCATGGTGCGTTCGTCGGCGTCGAGCAGGTCGTGGCTCCAGTCGATGGCGGTGCGCAGCGTCTGCTGCCGAGGCAGGGCCGCACGGGAGCCGCTGGTGAGAAGAGCGAACCGGTCGGTCAGGTGCGCCAGGATCTGCTCCACGCTGAGCACCCGGGTGCGGACCGCGGCCAGCTCGATCGCCAGTGGCAGTCCGTCGAGCCGGCGGCACAGGCCCACCACCGCCGCCCGGTTGGCCTCAGTCAGCCTGAACTCTCCCGACGCGGCGGCTGCCCGCTGGGTGAGCAGCATGACTGCCTCGTTCTGGCCTATCCGGTTCAGGGGCTCCTCGGTGCCGACTGGTGGCAGGTCCAGCGGCGGCAGGGGCAGCACGTGCTCCCCGGACACCGACAGCGGTTCGCGGCTGGTGGCCAGGACACGTACCCCGGGGGCGGCCTCGACGAGGGAGCTGACCAGCCCCGCGGCGGCGTCGAGCACGTGTTCGCAGTTGTCCAGCACCAGCAGCATCTGCTTGTCGGCCAGGTAGGAGCGCAGCAGCGCCCGGGTCCCGTCCGGGGCCCGGTGTTGCAGGGTCAGCGCGTCTGCGGCCGCGGTGTCGACCAGGGCGGGGTCACGCACTTCGGCCAGGGACACCAGCCACGCGCCGTCGGGGAACCCGCGCGCCAGGTCAGCAGCGGCCCGCACGGCCTGTCGGGTCTTGCCGACACGGCCGGGTCCCACCACGCTGACCACGCGGGCCGCGCTGAGCAGGGCGCGGACCTCGGCCAGCTCGCGGCGGCGCCCGACGAAGCTGGTCGCCTCGGCGGGCAGGTTCCCCGGGCGCCCGGTTGCCCTGGCCATGGGGCACAGCCAACCATCTCAGCGCTGCCGGGTCGATGGCCCCGGGTAGGTACCGGTCGGGGGATTCCACGGATACCAGGGTGGGCAGGCCGTTTCCTGCGCTGAAGGTGTGACCAGACAGAGCCAGAACCACCAGGTGGCGGTGCGCTGCGTCGGTGCCCCTCCAGCCGACCGGGTCCTCCGGGCCTCGGGGGTCAGCGACGTCGAGGTCGACGGCCCGGTGCTGCGCTGCCGGATCGCCGGCAGCTTCCAGCCGTTCCTGGAGGCTCTGCACGGCCACGAGGTGCTCACCCTCACGTCTCAGCCCGAGCAGCTCCCTGAGGAGGAACGATGACAGCCATCAACCGGCAACCCGCGGGGGCGCAACGGGATTGAGGATCAGGCGTGGAGGGTGATTCGACGATGCGGCACGCCGGTGCGCACGACACCGCCGTCGAGATCACCGACCGGCTCACCCGGGACACGCTGGCCAGGATCACCGGGGGGCTGTATCTGGCGTTGATGGTGGCCTCCGTCCTGGCCGACGCCCTGGGCCACATCGGCCTGGGCAGCGCCCCGGAGATCCTCGATTCGATGACCGCCAGCCCGCAGGCGTTCCGCCTCGGCCTGGTGTTCGCGTTCCTCTCGGCATTCCTGTTCCTGATGGCCGCCTGGGGGCTGTACGTCCTGCTCCGCCCGGTCAGCCGAGACCTCGCGCTGCTGTTCCTGCTGCTCAACACCGTCGGCGTCGCCATCCAGTGCGCGAGCCTGCTGCACCTGGTGTCCGCCATGCACCTGGCTGCGGGGGTCGAAGGTCTGCCGACCCTCGAGTCGCAGGCTCTGGCGTTGGCCGCTGCCGAGGTGTTTCGGAGCGGCTTCGTCATGGCTCAGTTGTTCTTCGGCACTTGGCTGTTCCCGCTGGGCTACCTGGTCATGAAGTCCGGGTTCCTGCCGCGGCTGCTGGGCATGTTGCTGATCCTCGACGGCGTCGCCGAGATGGTCTGGTTCCTCCAGGCGCTGCTGCTGCCGGACCATCCGGAGATCAAGACCCCGGGAACCGTGGTGAGCCTGCTCGCCGAGGTGGGCCTGACGTTGTGGCTGCTGATCCGGGGAGTCCGGGTCGTCGACCCCGCGGCCGAGCAACGGTCCCGTCATCCTGATGCCTTGCACGCCCCGAGGTGAGCCCCGATGTCCCAACCACGAGGAACCTTCACGACCTTGTCGATGCTCGCGGTCGCCGGAGGGCTGGGATTCTGGCTGGCCAACCTGGCGATCTCCCTGACCCCGATCGCTGCGGCCTACCGCGACGCCCTGGGCATTCGATACGTCCCGATGCTCCTGGAAGCCGCGCTGGGTGGCGTGGTCATTTGGTTGTTCGTCAGCGGCGCGCTGCTGAGGTGGCCGGCTCGGGGGCCGACCTGTCCGCTCGCGCGGTCCTTGATGTTCAGTGCCCTCGCCTTGATCGTCGTGACCGGGCTCATCGCCGCACCCGCCTCGTTCTTCTCGACCCTGGAAGATCCCGGTCGGTGGTTCGTCATCGGGACGCTCTTCAACGTGCTGAGGATCCTCGCCCTCGGGGTCGTCATCGGCCTGCTGCACGACAAGGTCAGCACTCCTGGGCGCAGCAGGGCCCGGCGCGGATCCACCGCATCCCTACCGGGCTGACGGGACCACCCCGGAGACGTCCTCGGCGTGCGGTCCCGGGTGGCCGCGGACCGTGGGCACCCCAACCGAGTGGGGAAGGGCCGCGTTGGTGGCGTTGTGGCTGCGGTCGGCCTCGGCTGGGCGTGGCCGGTGCCGTGGTTGTGCCTGTCTGGACACGGTGGGGCCATGATCTGACCAGTGGCTGGCAGGGGGGTGGCACCGATCGCAGGGACCTCACTGCTGCTGGGCACCACGCTGTGCGCCCCGCGGCTTCGCCCGAATGCAGGGTGCGGTCGATGTGGTCGCGCCGATGCCCAGTTCAGGGTTCTGGGCGCGGTTGCTCGAGCGGTGCTGCAGTTGCATTTCTAGTCTGTGGGTCAGGTCTCAATCAAGTGGCCGTGATCTCTAGGTTGGTTGTCTTGTCGAGGAGTCGTGCCAGGCTGTCGAGGATCAGGGTGAGGCCGAAGTCGAAGTCGGCGTCCGGGTCGTACCCGCCTTCCTGGATGTAGTGGGTGATGACCTCGGTGAGGTGGGGGAACTGATCGGCGGGGATCTCGGAGAGCAGTTGCGCAGCGGTCTCGGGTGAGCCGGGCTCGCCGCTGGACAGGTTGGCCTGCTGGCGGGCGAATCCGTAGCCGTAGGCGTCGAGTGCGGAGTAGGCGTGCAGGGCCACGTCGACGGTGAACCCGGCCCGCCGCAGCGTGCCGATCACCCAGTCGAGGTAGCGCAGCCGCTCGGGCCCGCTGCTGGTCCGCGTATCCAGCAGTTGGCTGGCCCAGGGGTGCTGGGCGAACACCTTCTGGGCGGAGCGCGCCCTGGTGCGCATCGCTTGCGACCAGTCGCTGTCATCGGGGGGCAGGTCGATCTCGCCCACGACCAGGTCGACGATGCCGTTGAGCAGATCATCCTTGTTGTCAACGTGGTTGTAGAGCGACATCGCGTCCACGCGCAGGTGCCGGCCGAGCTCTCGCATGCTCAGCGCGTCGATACCGCGCTCGTCAGCCAGGACCAGGGCTGCGCGCAGCACCCGTTCTCGGGTCAGCGTCTCTCGTTTCGGGCGGTTCGGATCCCGGCGTCTGGGCATCGGTCACGTCCGTTCCTGCCCGGTCCGGCGTCGCGGGACCAAGGCGTCAGGGGTTGACATTACCTACGGCGTAGGTACTACACTTACATCGTAGGTAATGGTACTGGTCCCGGGCCCGTCGGGCAAGGCGGGTGTGGTGCCACTCGGATCGGAGGAGAAGATGGACACGATCGGTCACACAACAGCAGCCCAGCAGCGGGCAGGCGGCGTCTCGGCGCTCTACCTGGGTGCTGCGTTCCTGCTGGCGATGCCGTTCTTCCTGGTGGTGGTCGACTACCCCGGTGCCACCGACGTGGCCGAGAAGGTCGCGCTGCTCGCGGCGAACCACGCCAGCATGCATGTCATGTACCTGATCACCTACGTGGTCTTCGGCGTCGTCCTGGCGGTCCTGGCCCTGGCCCTGCACGCCCGGTTGAGCTCCGCAGCACCAGCGCTGATGCAGGTGGCCACCGCTGTGGGCCTGATGTGGGGCGTTGTCCTGGTCGCCAGTGGCATGGTCTTCAACGCGGGCATGGCCGCCGTCGTCGACCTCTACCCCACGAACCCGGACCAGGCGCAGTCGATGTGGCAGGCGATCGAGCCCGTCGCCCAAGGACTGGGCAGTGGCTCGGGTGGGGAGTTCCTCGGTGGCCTGTGGATCCTGCTCGTCAGCGTCGCGAGCCTGCAGAGCAGGTCACTTCCCCGGTCACTGGGCTGGCTGGGCCTGGCCGTGGGTCTTGCAGGCCTGCTCTCGATAATCCCACCGCTGAGTGCCACCGCGTACGCGTTCGGACTGCTCCTGATCCTCTGGTTCGCCTGGCTCGGGATCGCGATGCTCCGGCCTGCTGCGGGTTCCCCGCAGCAGGCCGCTGCGGCGCCGGAAGTGGTGGCAGCGACGGTCAGCAGGTAGCACCGCGGCCACCCGGAACCGCCCTCATCATGCGGCCCCGGGTGGCCCACGGCCGAGCACTCCTCAGCCGCCCGGTGACGATGGGCCGGCCAATTCCCCTCCCTCGGCGTGGACGCTTCACCCTCTCCGCGAGGAACGGATCAGTGCTTGGGGTTCGCTGCGTCGGTGATCACGGGCATCTTGCCCCGCCAGTCCTGCCACGTGCTGTAGTCCGTGGCCAACTCGCACATGAAGTGCCCGACGTTGGCCATGGACGTGTCGTCCGGCGCGAAGAGGCTGCTAATGAGCCCCTCGTGAAGCGAGTACTCGCTGACCGCGCCCTCGCGCAGCGTGTCCGGACGCACGACCACCCATTGAACGAACGGATCCGCGGTCCCCACCCGCGCGCGCAGGAAGTCGGCCGCCCGCTGATTATCCCGCGCGGGCGGCATCACGCCGCGCAACGCCCACAGCGCGGCCCTCTGGCCGGCCCCACGTCGGGCATCTGGGCCCCGGGGGTCGTTGACCGAGACGCTGCTCATCAGGATGAACCTGATCGGATCCGAGGGCTGCAAGGCGCCGATGGCCGCGCAGAGCCGCATGGTGGCTTGGGTGACGAGGTCACGCGGGGGCCCGAACACGCCCCGGAGGCTGATGACATGTCCCAGGCAGGAGATCACGGCCTGCCGGTCGGCAACATGAGCCGTGAGTTCATCGGCTCCCAGCGACAGCAGGTCGGCGGTGACCACCGTCAGCCGCGGATCCTCGGTTGCCGACGCGGGGAGCTTCTCGGGGGATCGAACGATCGCGCAGACCGAGACACCACGACCCAGGAGCTGCTCGAGGACACGTCGACCGGTTCGTCCCGTACCCCCCACCACCAGCACTGACGACCCCGTCGAATCTGGTTGCCCGGTCATGGCCTCTTCTACCTCCTGCCGCACCATCGCGGTCACCCGCCTGCCGGCACCTGACCTGACCACGGGACTCGTTTCCACCGTACTCGCCCCAAGGTGACCAACCCTGCGCGGTAAGTCCCCGGTGGGGAAGAGGGCGGAAACGGCGTCGGGGTGCGCGATCCCGGCATCCGGTCTGACGTCGTGTCGCCCAACACGTAGCCCAAGCGATGCGGAAGGTGATGACTCGCGAGGGCGCCCCAAGACGACGCCGTCGCGTCACACGGTGAGGACTACGCGGCCCTTCGCGGCGCCGGTGGTGAGGTAGTCGATCGCGTCGGCGGCCTGGTCGAGGGGAAACGTGCGTTCGTCGACCACGGGGCGGATGCGCCCTTCCCCGAGCAGTTCCACGATCGTTGCCCAGCTCTCCTCACGCGGGCGGACCGGTCGGATGCCGGGCAGTTGCTTGACCACCGGGGAGATCGCCAGAAGCGGGAGCATCCGCCCGAGACTGCCCAGCGCCCGGTGCCCCGATCGGCCGTATTGGCCGTGCCGACCAGGAGGTAGGTGCCATCGGGTTCCAGGGTTCGCCGGACCTCGGAGAACCGTGCGCGTGACACGACGTCGAAAACAAGGTCGAAGCGCATGCCCATCCGGGTGAAGTCCCGGTGGGTGTAGTCGATGACTTGCTCGGCGCCGAGGTCGCGCAGCAGGTCGAGCTTGGTCGGTGCGTCGACCGCGGTCACGTGTGCGCCGAACGCCGTTGCCATCTGCACGGCCCAGACCCCGACCGCGCCGGCCGCCCCGTTGACCAGGACCCGCTGGCCTTGGCGCACCCGGCCTTGGTCGAGCAGGTTCATCAGCGCGATGAGAGCGGCGGTGGGAACGGCCGCGGCCTCAATGAACGACAAACCATCTGGGATGGGCGCTAGCAGTGTCTCGTCCACGGCCGCGTACTCAGCCAGCGCGCCAGCGTTGAACCATTTCCCGGGCAGGGTGATCTCGCCGAACACTCGGTCGCCTGGGAGCAACCGGCTTGCACCCGACCCGACTTGAACCACCTCGCCGGCAAGGTCGGTGCCGGGGACCTGCCGCTTCGGGGCCCGCAGCCCTGATCCCAGAGCCCTGAAGATGTAGGGGATCCCGGTCACCGCGTGCCACACATCGGCGTGCACCGACGTGGCCCGCACCCGGACGAGCACCTGCCCAGTGCCTGGGACCGGTCGGTCGATCTCGCGCACGTGCAGCACGTCACGGGGCGAGCCGTACCGCTCCTGCACGATCGCGCGCACGCGGTCCTCCTCGCTGGGTTCGGTTGACCCTACGCCGCGACGGTCACCACGACCTTGCCCGCCGGCCGGCCGTCCTTGACCAGGGCGACCGCGTCGGCGGCCCGCTCAGGGGGGTACTGCGAGTCGATGACCGGCGTGAGGTGGCCCGCCAGGATCAGGTCGCGCAGCGTGTCGAGGGATTCCGTGTCCTCGTGGGCGACGAACGAGGTGATCCGCTGTTTGGTGGCCAGGTTGAGGAGGGCGCCGGACGCGACTCCGCCGATCGGTCCGAGCCACCGGTTGCCGTCGCCATAGGACTGGACCAGCGACCCGCGGGGGGTGAGCAGCCGACGTACGGCGCGCGGCGAGTACGTCCCACCGAGTTGGAGGATCAGGTCGTACTCCAGCGGACCCGCAGTGGGGTCCTGCACCGTGTAGTCGATGACCTGGTCCGCACCCAGGCTGCGGACCAGGTCGAGCCGGCCGGTGCTGCACACCCCGGTGACCGAGGCCCCGGCGTGCGTGGCCAGTTGGACGGCGAACGTGCCGACCCCTCCAGAGGCACCGAGGACCAGCACCTTCTGCCCGCTCACCAGACCACCTCGGCGCAGGCCCTGCAGGGCCGTGATGGCCGCCATCGGGACCGCCGCAGCCTGCGCGAACGTCAGGGTGGCCGGTTTGCGCGCCAAGCGGCCCGCCGGGCAGGCCACGAACTCCGCGTACGCGCCGTCAGCGCACCCGTACACCCCGTCACCGGTCGTCACAGCGCGAACCTGGCTGCCGACCTGCTCCACGACCCCGGCGAAGTCCGCCCCCACCCCCCGCCGGGGTGCCCGGATCCCGCCGAGCCCCGGGCGCATGAGCACCGGCTCACCGCAGATCAGGTGCCAGTCGTAGGGGTTGGCCGAACTGGCGCACACCCGCACGAGGACCTCGTCCACCTTGGGCTCTGGGACCGCCGCCTCTACCAGGTGCAGCACCTCACGCGGATCCCCGTACCCCCGCTGTTCGATCGCCCTCATGGGCTTGCCTCTCTCAACACTCGTGCTCTCCACGGTATCCGTCGGCGACACCTGCCTGCAGGACGGACGGACGTCGGCTCACCGACTGAGTCACTCGATGCCGATGGGGAAGAAGGAGCTGTTGCGGGGGACGGGCGCCTGGGGATGGTGTCATGATCGGAGGGCACCACCCGGGTGGGGCTGCACTGATCGAGGGGACCTCGCTGGTGCTCGACACCAAGTTGCATGTGCCACGCCTGCGGCCAAACGTGGTCGCGCGGGCCCGGCTGACGGCCCGGTTGGACGAGGGGTGCCGGGGTGGCCTCGTTGTGGTCTCGGCACCAGCCGGCTTCGGCAAGACGACGGTGGTCGGCGACTGGGTCGCGGCATGCACGCCCGGTGACCGGGACGTGGACGTGGCGTGGCTGTCCCTGGATGAGGGTGACAACGACCTCGCCCGGTTCCTGACCTATCTGGTACTCGCGGTGCGCACGACGTCGCCGCAGGTCGGCGAGCAGATGCTGGACCGGCTCCGCTCCGCACAACTGGTGCCCAGCGACGAGGTGCTGACCACCCTGCTCAACGAGGTGGCCCAGCTCCCGCACGACGTCGTCCTGGTGCTCGATGACTTCCATGTCATCGACTCCGAGGAGGTGGATCAGGCCATGGTGTTCCTGATCGAGCACCTGCCGCCACAATTGCACGTGGTGATCGCCACCCGGGAGGACCCGCGAATGCCCCTTGCCCGGTGGCGTGCCCGGGGTGTGTTGACCGAGCTTCGTGCCGCGGACCTGCGCTTCACGCTGGCCGAGACGACCCAGTTCCTGGGCACAGTGATGCGCCTGGACCTGCGTCCGGAGGATGTCGCGTCGCTGGAGGCACGCACGGAGGGGTGGATCGCGGGGCTGCAGCTGGCTGGGTTGCATCTGCAGGGGAAGGCCGACCCCGCTGAGGCGGTACGCAGCTTCGCCGGGAGTCACAGGTTCGTGTTCGACTACCTGCTGGAGGAGGTCCTGGCACACCTGACTGAGGAGGAACGGCGCTTCCTGCTGCAGACCTCCATCCTGGACAGGCTGAGTGCTGACCTTTGCGAGGCGGTCACCGGGCAGCGGGCAAGCCGCCTGATGCTCGAGCGCTTGGAGCGGGCCAACCTCTTCGTCGTCGCCCTCGATGACCGGCGGCACTGGTACCGCTACCACCACCTCTTCGCTGAGGTGCTTCGGGTGCGCCTGCACGCGGAGCACCCCGATCAGGTGGGCGTGCTGCACCGGCGGGCCAGTGACTGGTTCGCGGCGAACGGAATGTACTCCGAGGCCGTCGAGCACGCCCTGTCCGCGCAGGACTGGGACTGGGCAGCCGAGCTGCTCGAAAGGGCAGGGGAGGCGGTCGAGGACAGCGCCCACGCCGGGGCGTGGTTCACCCACGCGCAGGCCCTGCCCGACGGGCTGATCCGCGCGCGGCCCACGCTGGCCGTGTGGTACGCCTACGCCCTGATAGGAAGAGGTGACCTGGATGCCGCCGGAACCCACGTTGCCGACGCCGAGCAGTTGCTGGCCACGGCGTCGTCGCCGGCGGGGCAGGCACCGCTTGGCGCCGGGCCGGTGGAGGCCGAGGAGCGTCGGTCGTTGCTGGCCAGGATCGCGGTGGCCCGGGGCTACCTGGCGCAGGCCCGGGGTGACACGGCCGCAACGGTGAGCCATGCGCGCCGCGCCCTCGAGCTGGTGGCTGACGCAGAGCCTGCGCGCCGTGACCAGGCGACGGCGCTGCTGGGCATGGCGTCCCTGGCTCGTGGGGACCTGGAGGAGGTCGACCGGGTCTTCTCGGCGGTCACCACCCGGTTCCTGACGGCCGGGGACGTCGCGGATGCCATCGACACCGTGTGTCTGCTGGTCGAGGTCAGAACCATCAGAGGTCATCTGCGTCGGGCTGTGGACACCGTGGAGCAGCTGCAGGCCATCGTGGCGGAGCGGGAGGTCTCCCCACCGCCGGAGACGGCCGAGCTGTATCGGGCCTGGGCTGAGCTGGACCTGGCCCGTGGTGACCGGGCGACGGCGGCCGAGCACCTGTCACAGAGCCAGCAGTTCGGCCAGCTGCGCCAGATGCCGGTCTGGCGGTACCGCTGGCAGGTTGCCCAGGCTCAGCTTCGGTGGGCTCAGGGTGATCCGCGGGCAGGGCTGGGATTCCTGGACGAGGCCCAGCGGCTGTTCATTCCGACGCCCATGCCGGACCTGCGGCCCGTCGCGGCCATGCGAGCCCGCATCTGGGCCGGTCAGGGCAGGGTGGGTGACGCGCTGTCCTGGGCGCGGGAGCGTGGGCTGTCCTTCGAGGATGACCTCGATTTCCTGCACGAGTACGAGCACCTCACGTTGGCCAGGATCCTGATCGCTGATGCGGGCCGTGGGGATGCGCCCGCCGCGATTGACGATGCGGTGGCACTGCTCGACCGGCTCCTGTCGGCGGCGCTGCACGGGGCGCGGGGGGGCAGCGCGATCGAGATCCTGGTGGCCCTGGCGGTCGCCCACGAGGCGCGCGGCAGTCGGCCTGAGGCGGTGGCGGCACTGGAGCGGGCCCTGGCCCTCGGCGAGGCAGAGGGCTATGTCCAGGTCTTCGTCGACCAAGGCCCGCCCGTGGCTAGCCTGCTCCGCGAGCTGGTGGCCCACGGCTCGACACCGGACAGCGCGGCACGCGTCCTGGCTGCGTTCCCGGAATCCGGGGATGGTGCGGGCCGGTCTCGCACAGGGGCCTTGGGGGCATCCCCGCCGTTGAGCGCCCGCGAGGTCGAGGTGCTGCGATACATCGCATCAGGGTTGTCCAACCAGGAGATCGCCACCCGCCTGTATGTCTCGAAGTACACCGTGAAGGCCCATTCCCGCACCATCTACGACAAGCTCGAGGTGCACAGCCGTACCGCGGCGGTGGCCAGGGCCCAGCAGCTGGGGATCCTGCCCCCGCGGTGACCCGCCCGCCGGGGCCCCGAAGGTCAGGGAGTAGTCCCTGGATTAGTCCCTGGGGACGATGACCGGGCCCTGCGCCCGCTGACACGCTGGTCGTGGAGCCGCCCTCTGAGATCGGGCGGCCAGGGCGAAAGGGTGACGACGTGACGCAGCGTGCAGAACCCGGCGCGGACCCGATCGGCTCCACGGTCTACCAGATCAGGCTCCGCGGGCAACTGGGCCCCCTGTGGTCGGACTGGTTCGAAGGGCTGGCGATCACCTGGGACGACAACGGCGACACCCTGCTGACCGGGAGCGTCGCCGACCAGTCCGCGTTGCACGGGCTGCTGCGCAAGATCCGCGATCTTGGCGTGACTCTGATCTCGATCAATCAGCTGGTGGCCAGCGCAGAACCCGACCAAGGGACACACGAGATGGGAGAGGATTGACATGGCGACATCGACGCAGATTGGTACCCGGCGGACCCGGGTCGAAGGAGCGGGGCACCGGGCGACCGCTCGGGTTGTCGGGGTCTTGTTCATCGTGGCCACCGTCACCGCGATCATCGGTGGTGGGCTGGTCATGCAGTCACTGGACGCCACGGACTTCCTCGTCCAAGCGGCGGCCCACGAGGGCCAGGTCGTGGTGGGGGTGGTGCTGGAGTTCATCCTCGCGCTGTCAGTCATCGGGATCGCCGCACTGCTGCTGCCGGTCCTCAGGCCGCACGGGGAGTCGATGGCGGTCGGCTACGTCGCCGTGCGCACGCTGGAGGCCGCGTTCATCCTCATGGCCTCAACCACCGCGCTGCTGGTGCTGGCGCTGGGCCAGGAGTGGGGGAGCACCATTGCGGCCGGGGTGGAACCGGTGGGCGGTGCGCTGCTCTCGGCACGGGAGTGGACCTACTTCGTCGGGACCATGCCCCTGTTCGGCGTGAGCGCGGTGATCCTCAACACTGTGCTGTACCGGTCCCGGCTGGTCCCGGCCTGGTTGTCGCTGTGGGGCCTTGTCGGAGGCCTGCTCCTCCTGACCTACGCCGGCGCCGAACTCCTCGGCGTCGAGTCGGCGATCCCGCTGCAGCTGCTGGCAGCCCCGATCGGCCTGCAGGAGATGGCCCTGGCCGGGTGGTTGATCGCCAAGGGCTTCACGCGCTCGGCACCACCACCAGCACCGGCACCGGCCGGCGTCGTCCGTTAGGGGGCGTGACATGACCACGCGCACCGGTCCCGGAACGGGAATGCAACGGGCGGGGGGCGTCGCGGCGCTGTATGTCGCCGTGGCCTACCTGGCAGCGATCCCCTACTTCGTCCTGCTCGTGGACTACCCCGGCGCAACCGACCCGATCAGCAAGGTCGCCCTGCTGCGGGACAACGTCACCAGCATGTACCTGATGCACGTCGTGTGCTTCCAGTTCGTCGCGCTCGCGATGATCGTCGTGACGGTGGCGACCTACCAACGCCTGAAGGACCGCTGCCCGGGGACGGCGCAGTTGGCCGCAGCCGTGGGGCTCATCCAGGCGGGCCTCCTGCTGGCAAGTGTCCAGGTGTTCAACTCCGGGATGGACACCGTGGTCCAGCTCTTCGCCACGGCCCCCGACCAGGCCCAGTCGGCATGGCAGACGTTCGAGTCCGTGGCCCTGGCCCTCGGCGGATCCGGTGGGCAGCTCGTCGGCGGAGTGTGGGTCCTGCTCGTGAGCGCGGCGGCACTGCGCGCCAAGGAGTTCCCAGCCGCCCTGAACTGGCTGGGCGCAGGCATCGGCACCGCCGGAATCCTCTCCACCCTACTGGCGTTCAGCATGCTCGAAGTCGCCTACGAGCTGGTCATGATCGTGTGGTTCGGATGGCTGGGGATCGCGATGCTCCGGTCGGCTGGGCATTCCCAGCAGCGTGTGGTTTCACCGGAGCCGATCGGGTCGACGGCCGCAATGTAGTGCCCGGTACCACCCCGGCACCGGGATGCCCACCCCGCATCCGCCGGGGCCTCCTGGCCGCTTCGGACCTAGGTCCGCAGACTCCTACCGCCTGCCACGGCCCCTGAGGTTCGTGATGGAGTCGACCTCGAGGGCTCAGGCCACGGGGCGCCTGGCGCGGTATGGAGTCCGGGGGAGTGGTCGGGGTGGGAACCGCCACGGGGTGGGCGATCTGGGAACCGAGCCAGACCCCGTAGCCCAGTTCGTAGCCCAATGGGATGCGGTCCGCGCGAGGGGGTTCCCACGGGACCACTCCGCGCGCTCGCGACTCTGGCCGTTGACAGGCGAGACGAAATGGCCATACTTATAGCTATGAGTGTGATGGATCGGTTGCCGTTGGCTGATGTGAAGAACCGGCTGTCCGAGGTGGTTGAGCAGGTCGAGGTCGAGCATGCTCGGGTCACGATCACCAAGCACGGTCGGCCAGCCGCCGTCCTGATCAGCGCCGATGATCTGGAGTCTCTTGAGGAGACCCTGGCGCTGCTCAGCGACCCCGAGGTGCTGGCCCAGATCCGGGCCTCACGAGCCGAGGTAGGCGCTGGGCAGCGGGTGGCTCTGACCAAGGAGCAAGCTCTGGCCAGGATCCGGACGTGAGCCACGCCGTCACGTGGACGGCGACGGCGACGCGGGCCTTGCAGCGATTGCCGGAGAAGGTCGCCACCCCGGCGATCGAGTTCATCTACGGGTCCCTAGCAGAGAACCCGCAGCGCGTGGGCAAGCCGCTTCGCTTCGAGCTCGAGGGCCTGCACAGCGCACGTCGGGGTGACTACCGGGTGGTCTACGAGATCGACCAGAACGAGGCGACGGTCACCATCATCGCCATCCAGCACCGAGCTGACGTCTACCGGCCGCGCTGAAGCGGAGCACCTCGTCGGGCGCGTGAACTCGATTATGACCAGGTGTGTCTCGGTGCGTCACGGTTGACCGTTGCCGCCGGACGGAGGGCAGCGGGAGGTCGAGACGACGCGTCGAAGCGGTTGTGACCAAGGGCGTGTGCAAGTGACCGTCCTGCGGTTCGGGGCGGTCGGCAATCACGGCAGGGGTACCCCGGTCATCCGGGCGAGGGTGTCGATGAGCCGGTCCTGGAAGTCACGGTCGCCGGTCGCTGCTGCTGCCCTTTGGGGGAGTTGGTGGTGCCACAGCTGGCCGCTCACGTCGGCCATGGACGGGTCGCCGGTAGCGAGGAGGACCTGTGTGACGTGTCCTTGCTCGAGGTTGTCCGGGGCTCCGGGGCCTCCCATGCGGGTGGGCACCCAGCCCGGGTCGACGGCGTTGCTTCGGACCTGCGGCCAGCGGTGTGCGACCGCGAACGCCAGGGCCGTGACGAACAGCTTGCTGTCGCTGTAGGCCTGGGTCGGGTCCCACTTGCGGTCGGTCCAGTCCAGATCGCGCAGGGCAGTGTCCCCGGAGCGGTGCATGCCGCTGGACAGGTAGACCAGCCGGTCGGGGCGCTGGATCAACGCGGTCAGCAGATAGGGGGCCAGCACATTCACTGCCAGCGTGCGGGGGTGCCCTTCCGGGGTGGCGAAGCGCTGCGCGTCGCCGAACACACCGGCGTTGTGGACGATGGCGTCCATCCTGCCCAGTGCGTTGACCTGGTCGGCCAGTGCCCGGGTCTGCTGCTGGTTGGCAAGGTCACCGACGAGCACGCTGGCTCCCAGTCCCGAAAAGTCGCTGAGCGTGCCTGCTCGGGTCTGGTCGCGGGCGTGCACCACGACCCGGTGGCCCTGGCCGAGCAGCGCGACGGCGGTCGCCCGGCCCAGGCCCTGTGTCGAACCGGTGACGAGGATGCGGGCCATGGTTGCCTTCCTTGGCACAGTGGGCCGGAGATACGTGCCAGCCCGCAGGAGGTGGTTCAGCTGGGGTGGGCGACGGTCTGGAGTTCGGTGGCGGCCCAGGTGCCGAGGAGGGTCAAGGCTTGCGCGGTGGGGGAGGCCGGTTCGGCGGCGTAGATGGTCAGCGACAGCCCGGGTTCGGCGTTGAGTGCCATGGTCTCGTAGGCCAGGGTGAGCTCACCGACGACGGTATGGTGGAACCGTTTGGTTCCGGTGCCGTGGATGCGCACGTTGTGGCTGGACCAGCGGCGGAAGGTGGGCCCGTTCGGCGTCGTCGAGCTCCAGAGCCCGGGAGATCGCGTCCAGCACCTGGGCCGACACCCCGGCCAGGGCGCCGCGTTCGAGCTTGGAGTAGTACTCGATGCTCACCCCGGCCAGGGCGGCGACCTGGACCCGGCGCAACCCGGGCACCCGTCGCGGGCCCACATCGGGCAGCCCGGCCTGCTGGGGGGTGATCCTGGCCCGCCGCGAGACGAGGAACTCGCGGACTTCAGCACGGTTGTCCATGAGCCACGACGGTACGCCGCCCGGGCCGGGCGTGGGATGCCCTGTCAGTACACCTCACAGCAGGGACTCCCTCAGCAGCGGCGGTTGCGGTTCCCTTGATGTAACCGCCCGACGCAGTCGGCGCAAACGATCCAGCCCGGAGGATGAGATGAACATCGAACCCAAGCTCCCCACGTGGAAGGGGCCACAGGAATGGTTCACCGGCGACGTGTACATCGACCGGATCCACGTGCGGAAGCCGGAACCCTCGCGGATGGCCGCAGCCTGCGTGCACTTCACCCCCGGCGCCCGCACCGCCTGGCACTCCCACGCGCTGGGCCAGACCTTGTACGTGGTGGAGGGCGCCGCCCGGATGGGCACCCGTGATGGGCAGGTGATCGAGGCCCATGCCGGCCAGGTGATCTACACCCCGCCCGGCGAGGAGCACTGGCACGGCGCCACCCCGGACGGGTTCATGGCCCACATCGCCCTGTACGAGGGCACCGAGGACGGCGACGTGGCGACCTGGCTGGAGCACGTCACCGACGAGAGCAGTACCACGCCGGCTGAACCGAGCCCACCCCAATCCATTGAGACGAGAGGAACGATGATCATGCGTGGAGTTGTCGTGTACGGCCCCGGCGACGTGCGCGTCGAGCAGCGCGAGAAGCCAACCATCGTCCAGCCGACCGACGCGGTGCTGCGGCTGGCCGCGACCTGCGTCTGCGGCTCGGACCTGTGGCCCTACCGGGGGGTGGAGTCCACGGCGGCACCGACCCCGATGGGCCACGAGTACGTCGGCGTGGTGCAGGAGGTGGGCTCGGCGGTGACCACCGTGAAGCCGGGCCAGTTCGTGGTCGGGTCGTTCGCGGCCTCGGACAACACCTGCCCGATCTGCCGGGCCGGCTACCAGAGCTCGTGCGCGTCCCGGGAGTGGACAGGTGCGGGTGGGGCCCAGGCCGAGTACCTGCGCGTCCCGCTCGCGGATGGCACCCTGGTGGCCACCCCCGGGATGCCGACCGAGGATCTGGTGCCCTCCCTGCTGGCCGCGTCCGACGTGTTGGGCACCGGCTGGTTCGGCGCCGTGGCCGCTGAGGCCGGCCCAGGCAAGACGGTGGCCGTGGTCGGCGTCATGGCCGCGGCGCAGTTGGGCGCGGAGCGGATCATCGCCATGTCCCGGCATGCCGACCGCCAGGCGCTGGCGATCGAGTTCGGAGCCACCGACATCGTCGTCGAGCGCGGCGATGAGGGAGTGGCCGCAGTCAAGGAGCTCACCGGGGGGTACGGGGCGCACAGCGTCATCGAGGCCGTGGGCACCCAGGAGTCGATGATGCAGGCCATCCGGGCCAACCGGCAGATCAACCCAGGGCGGGTATTCGACCTCACCCTGCCCCTGGAACAGGCGGCCGAGGCATACCAGGCGATGGACCAGCGCACCGCCATCAAGGCCCTGCTCACCGTCTGATCATGACCCGGTCGACCACCCCCCGCCCGCGGTGGCGCACCCGAGTACGTCCGACGCTGGCGGCTGCGCTCGTGGCCGATGCCCTGCTCACCGCAGCGTGCAGTGGCCAGGACCCCGCCCCGGGCGGTCCCACCAGCCCGACGGTGACCGAGGCCACCCCGTCCGGCACCCCCACCGCCGGAACCTCAGCGCCCTCGCCCACACCCGAGCAAGGAACACCGATGGACATCAGCATCACCGGCGCCGGCGTCGAGCTGCGCGGCACCCTCGACGACACGGCCACCGCCCGCGACTTCGCCGCCCTGCTCCCGCTGACCCTCGCGCTGAGCGACTACGCCGGTACCGAGAAGATCGCCGACCTTCCCCGACGACTCAACACGACTGGAGCCCCGGCCGCCCACACCGGCCGGCCCGGGGACATCACCTACTACGCGCCCTGGGGAAACTTCGCCCTGTTCTACGGCAACGGGCCCAACGCGCCAGGGCTCATCCGCCTTGGCCGCCTCGAGTCCGGCCCCGCCGGCGAGCTGGCCGACCTCAACATTGAGGTGACCATCACCCGGCCAAACTGACGATGCATCCGATCGACGTCGAGGCCATCGAGGCGGCCCGGCGCGGCAGAAGTCGACCATCGGATGGCGACCCCTGCACGGAGGCCCCGCGCACGGCGCCCGGGCGCGGTATGGAGTCCACTCTTCTCGTGGAGGCGAGAATGGCGATGAGGTGGGCGATCCCGGGGATGGGCTCGGGGCCGCGTGGCCCAATTTGTAGCCCAGTTCGCAGCCCATCCGGTGACGGTCGTGGCGGGGTCGTCAGGTGCGCAGGCCGGTCACGAGCACGG
>JBAVKQ010000047.1:0-2435 GCA_049688395.1 Candidatus Nanopelagicales bacterium | reverse complement strand
GATTAATTCCTCACGGGCCCTAACAAGGAGGCCGTCACCACCCGGCCACCTGAGGCCCTGGCCGCCAGATCATCGGCGTGCATCTCGTGCAGTCGGGGCACCGCCCTTGTAGGCCCCTCCGGGGCGTCGAACGAGGTGATCTTCATCGGATCTTCGTCGTAAGTCCGGTGACACTTCACCGAGTCGACAGTACCGTGGAGATACCCACAGGGGGTATACGCGTTTGGCTGAGAGGTGTGATCGAAGATGACCCCAGTTGATGTCGTCGTGTTGCTCGCTGCTGTCGTGGTCAGCGCCGCGACGTTGTGGTTCTTCTTCGCTCCGCGCCGCTCGCACCGGGCCGCGGTGGAGGACGGGGTGCAGGTGATCACGGTGCGGGTCCAGGGTGGGTACAGCCCTGACCACATCCAGGTGGCTCGAGGCATGCCGGTGCGACTCGTGTTCGACCGCCAGGAGGCCGGCGAGTGCTCCTCCCGGGTCGTGCTCCCCGACTTCCGCATCAACCAGGCCCTACCGGCCTACTCCTCGACAACGGTCCAGTTCGTCCCGCAGAGCGCCGGCACCTTCGGATTCGCATGCGGGATGAACATGCTGCACGGCCAGCTCGAGGTGGTGGACTCCCGACCAACTACCCAACACGCCCCGGCCGCGGACGGTTCGGCGGGCGCGATGACCGGAACGGGTGCCGCCGACGAGTTGCGCTCGGCGGGGCAGGTCGAAGACGACCAGGCCCGGGAGCGGCGCGCCGAAATCGCGGACCTGACCCGGCGGGTGGCCGTTGGTGGGGTGCTCACCGCACCGGTGGTGGTCGCGGTGATGGCGCACAACGTGTTCGGCTGGGACGGGGTGCCCGGCATCCTGCTCAATCCGTGGGTGCAACTGGCCCTGATCGCCCCGGTGATGTTCTACACCGGGTGGCCCATCCACAAGACCGGTTGGCTGGCCCTGTCGCACCGCAGCGCGGACATGAACTCACTGATCACCATCGGCACCGCGGCCGCGTTCGGCTACAGCCTGGTGGCCACCTTCGCCCCCGGCCTGCTGCCCGCTGAAGTGCAGGAGGTGTACTACGAGGCGGTCGGGGTGATCATCACGCTGATCCTGCTCGGCCGGCTGATCGAGACCAAGGCCAAGGCCGGAACCGGGGAAGCGATCCGCACCTTGATCGGCCTGCAACCACGCACCGCCCGGGTCGTGCGCGGCGGAGTCGCGAGTGACGTGCCCGTCGAGCAGGTCGTCGTCGGTGACATCGTGGTCGTGCGACCGGGCGAGAAGCTGCCAGTCGACGGCACGGTCGTCGACGGACGCTCCTCCGTCGACGAGTCGATGGTCACCGGGGAGCCGATCCCGGTCACCAAGCAGGTCGGCGACGAGGTGATCGGCGCCACCATCAACCAGACCGGATCGTTGCGGTACGCGGCAACGAAGGTCGGCGCCGACACGATGCTTGCCCAGATCATCCGCATGGTCCGGGAGGCGCAGGGTTCCAAGGCCCCGATCCAGCGGCTGGCCGACACGGTGTCGGGCTACTTCGTGCCTGCGGTCATCCTGATCGCGCTGTGGACCTTCGTCGTGTGGCTATTAATCGCCCCGGACCAGGCCCTGGTCATGGCCCTGGTCGCGGCCGTGTCGGTCCTGATCATCGCCTGCCCCTGCGCCCTGGGCCTGGCCACCCCGCTGTCGATCACCACCGGCACCGGCAAAGGCGCAACTTCGGGCATCCTGATCCGCTCGGCCGAGGCCCTCGAGACCGCCCACAGCCTCGACACGATCGTGCTGGACAAGACCGGCACCATCACACGCGGCGCCCCGGCCCTAACCGACGTGCTACCGACCGCGCCGTTCACCGCTGACGAACTGCTGCAGGCCGTGGCCACGGTCGAACGGTCTTCCGAGCATCCCCTGGCCGGTGCCATCGTCGCCGGTGCGACTGCCGCCGGCCTGGTCCTCGGTGATCCGGTGGCGTTCGACTCGATCACCGGCCAGGGTGTACGTGCCCTGCTCGCCGACCGGGAGGTTCTGGTCGGCAACCGGCGACTGCTGGGCAACGCGGGGATCGACCTCACATCGCTGCTGCAGGTCGCCGACCGGCTCGCCGCTGACGGCAAGACCCCGGTCCTGGCTGCGATCGCCGGCCGCCCTGCCGGCGTGATCGGTGTTGCCGACACAGTCAAGCCTGAGTCCGCAGCCACCGTTGCCGCCCTACAGGCCCGTGGCATCGAGGTCGTCATGATCACCGGCGACAACCGTCTCACGGCAGCGGCGATCGCCCGCGAAGTCGGCATCCGCCGCGTCCTGGCCGAGGTCCTGCCTGAGCACAAGGCGGATGAGGTCCGCAGGCTGCAGTCCGAGGGCCGCTCGGTCGGCATGGTCGGCGACGGGATCAACGATGCCCCCGCCCTGGCCCAGGCCGATGTGGGGCTGGCCATCGGAAC
>JBAVKQ010000046.1:0-6560 GCA_049688395.1 Candidatus Nanopelagicales bacterium | reverse complement strand
CCGGCTCCCCTCTGATGTCAAGAGGCGGTTTGCAGCGTCCTGGTTCTGGTGGTCTTCCGTGCCGGGGTGGGCGCGGGTAGCGTCTTCTTCGCGGGTCCGGGTTGTGGCTGATCCGAAGTGCCGGTGTGCGGGTTGAAGCCGGCCGCGCTGGATTGAAGTGACGCCCCGCTGTGCCCTCCCGGACCCGCGTCCAGGTCTGCGGCCGCAGCCGTCTTGGCGTCGTTGACGAGCTGGCGGTAGAGGGCGTCGGAGATGCGTCGCTTGAGGCAGCGCATGGCTTCCATGGGGGTCTTGCCAGCGGCGAGCTTGCGCCGGTAGTAGGCCCGCCCGGGGGTGTCCCGGCGCAGCTGGCTGACTGCGGCGATGTGGATCACATGGTTGGCCCGCCGGTTGCCGGCCCGGGACAGCCGGTGGCGGATCTGCTCACCCGAGGAGGCATCCAACGGGGCGGTCCCGGTCCACGAGGCGAACCGGTTGCGGTCAGCGAACCGGCCGACGTCGCCGACGTCGGCCAGGATCCGCGCGGCGACCACGGGCCCGACCCCGGTCAGGTCCATCAGGGTGGAGTTGCGGGCCAGGACCATGGCCTTGAGCTCCTTGGAGGAGGCGGTGATCTTCTTCTCGATCGCGACCATCTCGTCCAGCTGCTCGACCGCCAGGCGCTTGCGGGTCTTGCCGACCGCATCACGCGGGCGCACTGAGGACAGGATCGTCCTGGCTTGACCTGCGGTGATGTCCTTCTTCGCCTTCCCGGGAACCAGCTCGGACAGCAGCCGGTGCAGCCGGTTGACGGTCTGGACCTTCGCCCGGGCCAGCTCGTCGCGGCGGTCGACTAGCATCCGCAGCACCTCGAGCTCGCTGTCGTGAGACAGCACCCGCAACGTCTTGGTGCGCACCGCCGCGACGGCGACCGCGTGCGCGTCGTGGGCATCAGTCTTGCGGTTGTGCCCGGTGTCGAGCAGCCGGGCCCGCGCGGACAGCTTCGCCGGCACGTCGACCACCATCTCCCCGTCGGCGAGCAGCCGCTGCGCCAGCGGGCGGCCGGCACCGTTGCTGCCCTCCACCGCCCAGGTGCGCTCCGGGAACGCGGCGACGTGCCGTCGCATCGCCGCGTACCCGGCCTTGTCCGTGGTGAACCGCCCGGTTGCCAGCACCGTCTCCCGCTCGTCGGCCACCTCGATGGTCGCCGACAGCTTGTGGGGATCAACCCCGATGAACACCGCCATGTGCTTCGCCTTCCCGTCGTCGGTTGAGAACGCCGGGCGGGCACTGCTACTGAGAGCGGGGCAGTCCCCTCTGGAGCCACGCACCGGCAACGGTGCCCGACGGAAGATCAGACCGGTAGAGAGCCACACCGATCCTGCTGGTGGGCAGCCGCGTAGAGAGCCTCCCGCCGAGCACCTGGACCGAGTCTGGCCAGACACCGGCCCTACCCACAATCATCAAGTAGCCGCGAATCGCGCAACTCCCGGTCCGACCACAGACGCGCTACTTGCGGCAGAAGTGGATGTTCTTGTGCCACAGTGAAGCGTGCCCTCGCGTCCCATGCCTGTGAGGCAACGACGACTGGCTGCTGCGAGTCTCCTGGTCCTCGCGCTTGTTGCTGCCTGCGCCGACGATGGCAGCGGCGATGTCGACTCCGGATCGAACGGGAGCGGTCCGGTCGTTGCGCACCCTGATGGGGGAGACGGGTCCGGCAACGACGCATTGCTCGAGGGCCCACTGACGTTGTCCGGCGGGTGCCTGCTGGTGGGCGAGTTCCCGGTCGTCTGGCCCTATGGCACCACGTGGGATTCGCAGGCCCAAGCAGTCCGGTTGTCCGACGGTCAAGTGGTCGCCTTGGGTGACCGAGTCAGCGGTGGCGGCGGCTATCCGTACTTGTCCGACCTTGGAACTGAGCTTGCTGAGCGGCTGGCGCTCTGCCCGACGAACAAGTACGGGGAAGTCGGGATGTTCAACGCCGGGGAGCAGATCACCGTCACCAAATGACCCATGTCCTCGGCGGGCTGGTGCGGATGGTCCGACGGCGGGGTCGTCTGCCCACGCCCGCTGATCGGCACGGGCGAGCGTTGCCGCGCAACCGAGCGACGACGCGGGGAACCTGCGGCACTCCGCCGCGAGCTGGGCGTCTTGAGGAAGCCATCACCGCGCCCACTGGGGAGCGGTCTTGGACTTGGGGGTTTACGCGCCGGCCGCCTGCACCGGCCCGGGCTGTTGGGCGGCGTTGGTCAGCTCGGGAGTTGGGTGTCGTGGGACGGCTGCGGTGGCGGCGCGGTGTGGGTCGTCTGTTGGGCGCTCCAGCTGGCGAGGAAGTGCAGGGCCTGCTCGGAGGCGCTGTTGGGTTCGACGGTGTAGGTGATGATGACCAGGCCGGGGTCTCCGGGCAGGAGCAGGGCTTCGCCGGTGAGCTCGAGTTCCCCGACGACGGGGTGGCGCAGGGTCTTGGTGGCGGTGGTGTGGATCTTGACGTTGTGTGCCGCCCACAAGGTGGCGAACTCCTGGCTTCGGGTCGACAGCTCGCCGACCAGGTCCTGGAGACCCCGGTCGTGGGGGTTGCGGCCGGCTTCGACGCGCATCGCGGCCACCATGTCGCGTGCCACGGTCTCCCACTGGACGAAGAAGTCCCGCGACCGAGGGTCGAGGAACAGATAGCGGGCCATGTTGAACCCGGTGCCGCCCTGGCTGTAGATGTCGGCGAACAGGGCCCGGGCGAGCTGGTTGGTGGCCACGATGTCGCCGCGCACGTTGCGGGCATACGCCGGGCCGCTGAGTGAGTCGAGGATGCGCTGCACCCCCTGGCGCACACCGCGAGGCCGGGCGGGGCGCCGGGGACCGGCCGAGGACGGCCGACCGGGGGCGTTGGCGGCCGCCGCCAGGTCGAGCAGGTGGGCCCGTTCGGCCTCGTCGAGCTGCAGGGCCCGGGCCAGGGCCTCGAGGACGGAATCGGAGACCCCGGCGAGGTTGCCGCGTTCCAGGCGGGTGTAGTAGTCGGTGCTCATCCCGGCGAGCATCGCGACCTCCTCCCGGCGCAGGCCCTTGACTCGGCGTCGCCCGCCGTAGAGCGGGATCCCGGCCTGGTCGGGGGTGAGCCGTTCCCGGCGGGTGGTGAGGAAGTCGCGGACCTCGGAGCTGTTGTCCATGACCCAGACGGTACGGCCCCGGTGCGGCGGGAGGCAGGGTCTGGCGTTACCGGGATAACTGGTCACTGCCACCGGCGGTTGAGGGCTGATTGGCTTGGGCAAGAGCCGAGGGCAACCCACCGGTCGCCCCATCCGGACAGCGGCCACGACCACACAGCAAGCGAGAAGAAGGACCCACTCATGACTGTTCACATTCCCACCGTCACCCTCAACAACGGCGTGCTGATGCCGATCCTCGGATTCGGGGTGTTCCAGATCCCCAACGAGGACACCGAGCAGGCGGTCACCGACGCCCTGGCCGCCGGCTACCGCCACTTGGACACCGCCGCCTCCTACGGCAACGAAGAAGCGGTCGGGCGCGCGATCGCCGCTAGCGGGATCCCCCGCGGCGAGTTGTTCGTCACGACCAAGCTGTGGGTGCAGGACGCCGGCGAGGAACCCACCAAGCAGGCGTTCGACGCCTCGCTGAGTCGGCTGGGCCTGGACTACCTGGACCTGTACCTGATCCACCAGCCCTACGGGGACTACTACGGATCCTGGCGGGCGATGCGCGCCCTGACCGAGCAGGGCCTGGTACGGGCGGTTGGGGTGTCGAACTTCTACCCGGATCGGTTGGTGGACCTGATCGACCGGACCGGGTTCACCCCGGCGGTCAACCAGATCGAGACCCACCCCTACTTCCAGCGCCAGGCCGACCAGGACCTGATGGTCGAACGTGGCGTCCAGCACGAGTCGTGGGGCGGGTTCGCTGAGGGCCGCAACAACTTGTTCACCGACCCGACCCTGACCGAGATCGGCGCCGCGCACGGCAAGTCCGTCGCCCAGGTGGTGCTGCGCTGGCTGACCCAGCGCGGCATCGTGGCCATCCCCAAGTCGGTGCAGCCGGCGCGGATGGCCCAGAACCTGGCCATCTTCGACTTCACCCTCACCGACGACCAGATGGCCCGGATCGCTGGTCTGGACACCGGCGCCAGCCTGTTCTTCGACCACCGCGACCCCGCGATGGTCAGCTTCATCGGAAACCGACCGATCCACGACTGACACGCCTCACGGCTCGTCGCATCACGACTTGCTGGCACGATCCACCTACACGCGAGGAGGAACCACGATGCACACCCGCACACTGGGACAGGGCCTGGAGGTCTCGGCGATCGGCCTGGGCGCGATGGGGATGTCCATGAGCTACGGCCCGAACCCGGGCACCCGCGACGAGATGATCGCCGTGCTGCGCGGCGCCGTGGACCTCGGCGTCACGTTCTTCGACACCGCCGAGGTGTACGGCCCCCATGTCAACGAGGAACTCGTCGGCGAAGCGTTGGAGCCGGTGCGAGACCAGGTGGTGATCGCCACCAAGTTCGGGTGGGACATCGTCGACGGGAAGATGGTCGGCCTGGACAGTCGGCCCGAGCAGATCCGCCGCGTGGCTGAGGCGTCGTTGCGTCGGCTGCGGGTCGAGGCGATCGACCTGTTCTACCAACACCGGGTCGACCCCGACGTCCCCATCGAGGACGTCGCCGGCACGGTCGGCGAGCTCGTGGACGAGGGCAAGGTGCGCCACTTCGGGCTGTCCGAGGCCGGCCCGGCCACGATCCGCCGCGCCCACGCGGTGCACCCGGTCACCGCGGTGCAGTCGGAGTACTCGCTGTGGACGCGGGACCCCGAACCGGAGGTGCTGCCCACGTGCGCCGAGCTCGGGATCGGCTTCGTCCCGTTCAGCCCGCTGGGCAAGGGCTTCCTGACCGGCACCGTGTCAACGGACACCCAGTTCGCGCCGGATGACTTCCGCCGCCGGGTGCCCCGGTTCGAGACGGCCAACCTCGCCGCCAATCAGACCCTCGTGGATCGGGTGCGCCAGCTCGCCGAGGGGCGGGGCGCCACCCCCGGGCAGGTCGCGCTGGCCTGGTTGCTGGCCCAACAGCCGTGGATCGTGCCGATCCCCGGCACCCGGCGGTTGTCCCGCGTCCAGGAGAATGCCGGCTCAGCGGCCGTGGCGCTGTCCGCGGACGAGCGCGCCGGGCTCGACCACCTCGCCGACGAGGTCGGCGTAGCCGGCAACCGCTACAACGACGCCATGATGGGCATGGTCGGACGATAGGACCTCGGCCCGGAACGTGTCAGCCCTGCATCTTGCTCACCACACGTTGGACGGTGAGCCAGGAGCGGGTGGTGATGTCCTTCCCGCAGGTCCTCTGCAGCCACGTCATGAAGGTGGGGGTCTGGCCCGGGACGGTGCTGTCGGTCACGGCCAGGACCACGCGGGCCGGGCGGTCGTAGCGGACGATGCGGGTGGTTGGGTCGGGTGGCTGGGGCAGGTCGGTGTCGGGGTGGGGGTACTTGAGGAAGGTGGGGTCAGGTAGGTGCCAGGCCCGTGGGTGAGGTCGGGGAAGGGGTCGCTGTCAACAAGGGCCCGCAGTTCGGCGTGGCTGCGGATGATGGTGCGGCTGGTGAGGCCGAGCTTGCTCGTCAGGGCGCCCTCGATGCGGTGCTCGAGCGCGGGAACGTCGGACTCCGCACTGTCGAACACGATGTTGCCGCTGGCCAGCACCGAGGCCACGTGCTCGTAGCCCAGTTCTTCGAACACCCCCCGCAGCTTGTCGTTGGTCATGTTCGGCCCGCTCGGCGCGATCCCCCTGAGCAGGGCGGCGTAGCGGGGCACGGCGCGACCGTAGCAGCGGCAACACCAGCAGCTGCCTCGGGTGAGATCGAAGTCGCGCCCGAGGCTCGCCGGGCTTCAGGGAACAGGCCGGTAGCCTGCGGGACATGCCTATCAAGCTCGAGAACGTCGGCATCGCCGTTCGCGACCTGGACGCGGCGATCTCCTTCTTCAACGACCTCGGGATGACCGTTCTCGGCCGCGACACGGTCAGCGGCCAGTGGACCGACACAGCGGTAGGCCTCGACGGCAACCACGCCAACATCGCCGTGCTGCAGACCCCGGACGGCAACGGCCGCCTCGAGCTCTTCGAGTACATCCACCCCGACGCGATCGAGACCGAACCCACCCGACCCAACGAGATCGGGATGCACCGCGTCGCCTTCTCGGTCGACGACCTCGACGAGGCCCTGGAGATCGCCGCGGCACACGGCTGCCACCCGTTGCGCGGCGTGGCGACCTACCAGGACGTCTACAAGCTGACCTACGTCCGCGGTCCCAGCGGAATCATCGTGATGCTCGCGGAGGAACTCAAGAAGGGCTGATCGAGGTTCATCCCGCACGGACGTTCCGCATGAAGGTCCTGCACTGGCTCGTGAGGGGCGGGACGCATTCGCGGCTTGTCCAAGACCGCGTCACTCCGGCTCCCCTCTGATGTCAAGAGGCGGTTTGCAGCGTCCTGGTTCTGGTGGTCTTCCGTGCCGGGGTGGGCGCGGGTAGCGTCTTCTTCGCGGGTCCGGGTTGTGGCTGATCCGAAGTGCCGGTGT
>JBAVKQ010000045.1:0-16385 GCA_049688395.1 Candidatus Nanopelagicales bacterium | reverse complement strand
ACACCGGCACTTCGGATCAGCCACAACCCGGACCCGCGAAGAAGACGCTACCCGCGCCCACCCCGGCACGGAAGACCACCAGAACCAGGACGCTGCAAACCGCCTCTTGACATCAGAGGGGAGCCGGTAGGTCGCACCCCGTCTGAGCGGCCACCGGCACATGCCGCACTGGACCAAGCCGTTGTCGAGGTTGACGACCTGCTAGCGTGTGACGCATGGTACACGGTGATGACGGGATCCTGTCGAACCTTCGACGGGGGGCGTTGGAGTACTGCATCCTGGCGATGCTCACCGACCAGGAGCTCTATGGGCTGGAGATCGCCCGGAGGCTGACCGCCGACGGGGTGCTCATGTCCAGCGAGGGCACCCTGTACCCGCTGCTGGCCAGGCTGCGCCGGGCGGGCCTGGTCGACACGACCTGGCAGGAATCAGTCGAGGGCCCACCCCGGCGCTACTACGCCCTGACCCCGGGCGGGCGGGACGCACTGGCCGCGTTCACCCGGACCTGGACCCCATTCCGAGACGCGGTCGACGCCGCGCTCACAGCTGGAGGAGACCCCTGATGACCCCCACGACCCACCCCCTGGTCGCCGCGTATCTCGAAGAGCTCGACCGGCTGCTCGCCGGCATCGACCCCGGTGACCGCGCCGAGGTGATGTCCGGGGTCCGCGAGCACCTCGACACCGCCCTGCCCGGCAGCGACCCCGTCAGCGACGACGACGTGCGCGCAGCCCTGGACGAACTCGGTCCACCCCAGGCGGTGGCCGACGAGGCCTACGCTGGCAGGCCACCCGCCACTCCCCCGCCAGCACCCCGGGGCGGGCCGATGAGCCGGGTCTGGGTGCCGATCCTGGTGGTGATCCTCCAAGTGATTGCGCTCCTGTTCGTCCTGATCATCATGAGCGGGAACCCCACAGTCACCACGACCAGCGTCACGGCCGGCGTCGACGGGGTGGAGGTCCCCGGGTCCGTAAAGCTCACCAGTTCCCCACTGTTCGGATCCCTGGCCGCGATCATGTTCACCCTGCCCCTGTGGTCCACCGTCGCCCTGCTCGTCGGACTGTCCCCGCTGTGGGTGGGCCGAGAGAAGGCCGCGGCCGTGCTGCTGGTACCGGGGGCAGCCTTGCTCATGGGCATCCTGCCGCTGCTCGGCTACTGGCTGGTCGGGGTCAACGGGGTGTTCATCGGCGCCTGGACGGCGGTAGCCCTCATCATCTTCGGCGGCGGCTGGCTGATGACCCGACTCACCCGACGAGCGGCCACCCGGGCCACATGACGCGACGGGCTCGCTCTTGCGCGCGGGTCAACTGGGTGCCCGGGGGGTGACGGTGAACAGGCCGCCGGGCTGCTGGCTCTCCACGCTCGGCTTCCGCGCCTCCGCCGCGTGGCCCACTCGGACCGGATCCCCCAGCGTCCAACCCTAGGAGGGCATCCATCTGGGCGGGGATGCCTCCCCCAGTCGCCCGCCAGGAGGCGCTATGACTCAGCGTCGGTCGCGTTCCTCACTCTCCCCTGGGTGACAGACGCCAGTGGCCGAATATCTGCTCGAGGACATCGACCAGGAACGGACTTCGGTTCACGCGGCACGGCTCTATGCGCGTCCAGGAACGGTTCGACCACATCCCGGGGCCGCCCACCGCTACCCCCGTCTGCGTTCTCCTGGCCAGGCGAAGTGGACTGCCGTGTCACCGGGCGAGGACGAAGAGCAGTGTCATGCCCAGCCCGACCGCCACACCGGTCACTCGACGCGCCAGCGTAGATTCGGTCCACGGTGCGAGCATGAATGGCAGGGCCATGACCACCCCACCCACCACCATCAGGCCGATGGAGAGAACCCGGAACTCCGACGTCTCGCCGAATCCGCCACCGCCGCACCCGCTGATCCCGCACCACCCGATGACGGCCATGACAGCGAACACAGACCATAGGACCAGGGCGGGCAGGAGGAACGCACACAAAAGTAGGACCCCACGGCCCCGAGAACTCAGGATGACCCTCCCGTCTGCCACCCCAGGCCCACGGGGCCAGGGTCGTGCCTGTTCGTCGTTGGCCACGATCCGCAGAATACGGGTCCCCACTACCCCAAACCCACGAACAACGAGGCCTCGGACAGGCGCAACCACGCCGGACGAACTGCTGCGCACATCCGCCTCAGGACTACACCGCCTACGCGTGATGGCGTTCTCTGCGCCCGAGAGCGCCCTCAGCGGTCCGCTCCAGTGCCCACCTGACTGCGTGACGCCGGTCGAGTCGCTCGACGCGCTCCGGCGTAGACTCGCCGGCGCAGCGCTGTCACGGGGGCCGATCGGGAGGGCACATGCACGCGCAAGGGCGTCGGAGCCGGCGGGCGGCTGGCGGGATCACCGTGGTGCTGCTCCTCGGCGGGTGCACCGACACCACCCCAACCGCCGAACCCTCCAGCTCGACATCGCCTGCGAGCGACTCTGCGTCCCCACTGGCCTGCGACGCCATCGAGGTCCGGGACGTCGAGGCCGTCCAGGGCGACTGGGTCCTGGCCGAATACGTTCTCGTCCGGGGCCCAGAGGGGACGAGCTTCACCGCGACGCTGCCAACGGACGCCCCTGCCGGCATTGCCATGGGCGACTCACCGAAGCCGGGCAGCTCAGAGACCCGGACCGAGGGCCTGAGCGTCGAGCGGGCCACCGCCACCACCGACCCCACCAGCGACCTGGACCCGGCCACGTTGCTGGCGGCGATCGGGCAGACCAGCGGCAACCCGCTGTCGTTGACCAATACCGGCCAGGACGGCTTCACCGGACAACTCCAGGCGGAGCTAAGCACGGACGGCGCGGTTGTGTACCGCGGGGCCCAGGAGACGACAGTCACCTTCGCCGGGGACTGCGCCAGCCTCTCCGGCGACCCAGTGCCTGTGACCGGATCCGCGCGCTACTTCACCCGCGGTGAAGCCGGCGTCCTCGACTGCGACAAGCCAGCCGAGCCCGGCACGCTGGCCGAAGCCGCGGCCGACTCCTGCGCCACCGAATAGGCAGAACACGCCGGTCGACCCCGGCACCAGTGACGCCCAACTCGCGGCGGAAGGACGCGGGTCCTGCGGGCCGGGTCGGTGTCACTGGCGGGTGGCTTTGGACGCCGAGTGAGCCCTGTGTCCAGCCGTTCGCGGGAGGGCTGGAGGCGTCCGCGTCAGCTTCCGAGGCGGACGATTCGGGTCGCGAGTTCGACCAGAAACTGAGCGCGTCTCACGAGTTGTTCGGCTTTCTTGTCTGTGACGAGGGCGGTGCCGTACTCGACGTCGCCCTTGGCGCTGATCAGCTCGCGCAGGGCCTTCTCGGCGGCCGGCGCTTCGGCCCGCTTGCCCAGCGCGGTCTTGAGTTCCTTCGCCGCGGTCGCGTGGTCCTTGGCCTTGCGGGTCGCACCGGTCAGGGCCGTGACGATCGCGTCCTTGGCGCTGATGCCGGCATGGATGGCATCGCCCGCGGCGGCGGTGGGGCGCTCGGCGACCAGATTGTCCTCCGCGGAGGCCAGGTACTCCTCCGCCTTCCTGAGGAAGGCCTTGGCGTGGTTGAGCTGCTCAGCGCTGGCCATCAGGCGGCACCGTCCCTGGTCCGCGGCATCGAGCCGATCAGCGGCAGCCCGTCGCGCAGGATGTCGGTGACGACCGGCTCGCCGGATGCAGCCAGCTGCGTGAACTGGCCGGCCGTGAAGACCAGGACGTCGCAGCCGTTGCCCACGCTGGAGCGCACGGCGTCCTCGAGGTCGCTGCGCCCGTCCCACCCGGGGCTCGCGATGACCGCCAGGTCGATGTCGCTGCTCCGGCTGGCCTCCCCGCGGGCGATCGACCCGAAGACGATCACCGACTCGACGTCGGATCCCACCGCTCCTGCGATGGCTGCCCGCAGCATGCCGATCGGATCAGCGAGCACGCGCAGGTGTGCCACCGCCGCATGCCCTTCGTTGATGGTGTGCACCCCTGCCCGGCCGATCGTCTGGGTCTCCACGATCCCCAGCCGGGTCAGCACCTTGAGCGCCTCCTGAACCGACCACAGGCTGTGCTCGTCGCTGACGAGGGCGTGGACCTGCCGACCCGTCAGCGGCGCCCCGGTACGAAGCAGCACCGCGAGCACGGCCCCGCGGGCTCCCGGGATCAGCCCGCCGAACGCCTCACCGAAGAACATGCGACCAACCTACCAGTCAAATGACTGGCAGGACACTCATAAGCGCCGAGGACCAGGTCGCCCCTGCCCCTTGGCCCGTGCCCCAGCGACGCGCCCAGCTCGCGGCGGAAGGACTGTAAGGATCGCCAACGCAGCCCGAAGGTGCTGGGCTGTGGTTGGTGACCGCGAGTGTGACCCCCGAAAGGACTGGCTTCGTGCCTTGCTGCGACCTGTCCGCTCGTGGTTGCCGGCCCCGGCCCGGTTGGAGGGGCTGGCCTGATCAGGAGCTTGACCATCGGCGTTAGCGGCGCCGGATGTGTCTCATCACAGTCCTGCCGAGCCTCCGTCCCGGACCGGAACCACGTCCCGTCCGGCGAAGGAGAGAACGCATGAACAGTCTGACCCATCTACGTGATGTGGTCGATGTCGTCATCGGCGTCGACACCCACGTCCATAGCCACTCCGCGGCGGCAGTCGACACCGCGACCGGTGGTGTCCTCGAGGAGATCACGGTCGAGGCGACAGCCGAGGGCTACGCAGAGCTGGTGGAGTTCGCCAACAACCATGCGACGTTGCGGGCCTGGGCGATCGAGGGGACCGGTGGTCACGGCGCCGGTCTGAGTCGTCACCTGCTGGAGTCCTCGGAGATCGTCATCGAGTTGGACCGCCCGAAGCGGGCCGCGCGACGCAACGGCGCGAAGTCCGATCCGCTCGATGCGATCCGAGCCGCACGTGAAGCGATGGCTCGACCGCGGTTGGGAACTCCCCGCACCGGGGGTGAACGTCAAGCCCTGTCGGTGCTCCTGGCTGCTCGCCGCTCCGCGATCAACGCCTCTACCGAGGCCCAGCTGCAGGTCTTCAGCCTGGTCATCGCAGCACCCGAACCCATCCGACTCAAGTTCCGCGGCCAGAAGCTTGCCGCGATGCTCAACACCGCCGCGAACCTGAGAGTGCACGCCTCCTGGGACACCGAGACGACCAGCACCGTGGTGGCGCTGAGGACCTTGGCCCGTCGCGCGCACGCGATGCTGAAAGAGGCGCGGGAGCTCCAGAAGGCGATCGTGGCCATCATCCGTAGCTGGCGCCCTGACCTGCTCGAGGTGTTCGGCGTCGGTCCGATCGTGGCCGCGACAGTGTTGTGCGCCTGGTCCCACCCCGGCCGCATCCACTCCGAGGCGGCGTTCGCGATGCTCGCCGGCGTGGCACCCATCCCCGCGAACAGTGGCCAAGTCACCACCCGCTATCGGCTCAACCGCTACGGCGATCGCCAGCTCAACAAGGCACTACACACCGTGGTCCAGAGCCGGATCCAGTACCAGCCAGCCACCCGCGACTACGTCGCCCGTCGCACCGCGGAAGGAAAGACCAGCCGAGAGATCAAACGCTGCCTCGCCCGCTACGTCGCCCGCGACCTCTACCGCCTACTCGAAACACGGCCACAGCTGCTTGACAAAGCATAGGAGCGTCGCGGGTCGGTTCGAGCCCAGCGGGGGCCTGAGCGCGCGACTGGCGGCGGATAGGCTCGGGGTGGTCGGGCTTCGGCTGGGGGTGAGGGTCAGCAGGGTGCCTCGGTGATGTCCCCGTTGGGGAAGGTGACTGTGAGGCAGCGGCCGTCGTCGAGGGCGGCGGTGGCGCCGGCGTCGGTTATCTCCTTCATCTGGTTGAACAGGGCCTCGCCCTCTCGCTCCCGGAACTGGGCGGCGAAGCCCTCAGTGGTGCCGTTGGCGTCCCGATACGCGCGCGCGGCCTGGGCCAGGTCGGTCAGGGCGATGCGGGCGTTGTTCTCCTGGGTGTCGGCGATGTTGCCCTGGTAGTCGGTGACGAAGGTGGGGTCGAGCCGGATGATCCGGTTCGGCTTCCCGGGGCCGGTGAAGACCACGGTGCCGTCGCCGATCGGTCCGAGGATGGCCGCGTTATCAGCCACCGGAACGGCAGTGCCGCCTGCGGTGACCTGGGTGTACCCGTCGGGCACCAGTATGACCAGGCGGTCCGGGCCCTCGGGTCCGCCCGGGGCCTCCCACGGCAGGTACACCCCGCTGGTGAGCAGCTCCGACCGGGGCTGGCACCCGTTCGACGAGCCACGCGAGTAGGTCAGGCCCTCCTCGATGATCCACAGGCAAAGCCGCCCGTCGACGGTCTCGGCGAGGAACGCCTCCTGCCAGATCCCCGCGGTGGGTTCGACCTCAGCCAACCGGGCGACCAGGCTGACCTCCCCGGGGTGGGCGAGTTCGCCGTCGAGCATGGCGGTGAGCCCTGGGGTGATCGGTACCCGGGTCTCCAGCACCGATAGGGATGTGTCCCCGGAGGAGGGTTGGATGGATTGCAGAGGCCCGGTGACCCCGGGCACCCACAGCACACCGGCCACGACTGCGGCGGCCACGGCCACCCCGGCCGCGACCCGGTTCCGCCGGCGGCGGCCCGCCCGCTGCTCGAGTGCCACCAGCTGGCCCTCCACGTCCGGCCGGGCGCGGCCGACCACGCTGTCGGCCAGCCCGGTGCGCAACCTGTCCTCAACTGACATCGTCGACCACCTCCTCCTCCAGCACCTCGGCGAGCCGGGTCCGGGCCCGGTGCAGGTGCTGCTTGACCGTCGAGGTCGAGGTGCCCATCACGCGGGCGATCTCCTCGACGGGGCGGTCCTCCAGGTAGAACAGGACGACCGCCGCCCGCTGCTTGGGCGCAAGGAGCCCGATCGCGTTGACCAGGTCGACGTCGGGCACCTGGTCTGTGGTCGCGCGATCCACGGGTTCAGCGACTGGGACCACCTTCTTCTCCCGTTGCGCCCGGCGGATCGCGGCCCGGACCGCGACCTGATGCACCCACGCCGGTGGGTACTCGACCACCCAGTTGACCGCGGTCCACCGCTCGTAGAGCTTCAGGAACGCGTCCTGGGTGACCTCCTCGGCCCGGCCACGGTCATGCACGATCAGCAGCACCGAGCCGAACACCGACGCGTAGTGCGCGCGGAACACCGCCTCGAACTCCTCACGAGACCTGGCCCGCACCCCACCCACCTCTTCCCCTCACCCGTATAGAGACACGAGCGCGCCCGCAGGTTGACACCACCGTGGACCGAGTTCGCTGCGTGGTCAGCCAGCCCGCGGCTCACCCGGCCCGACCCCACCGGTCAGGGGGCCAACCCCGGACCCGGGAACGCCTGCCACCCTCCTGCCCCCGGCGGGCCCGGGGGGTTGTCGTCGCCAGTGCTCCCGCCGAGCAGGGCCCGGGTGAGCTGCTCGGTGTCGCTGAGCATCTCGGTCATCGCCTCGGCCAGCCGCTCGTCGTCGACGGTCTGCTCGGCCTCAGCGGCGATCAGGACGGTGCGCCGGGTCAGCTCCTTGAAGAAGCTGGCCGTCACCCCACCGCACCGCCCCGCGGCGTCGTCCAGCGCTGCGGGACTCACGGGGAGGTCGCGGGCGTAGAGGCCCAGCAGCGCCCGACGGGCCGCCTCGTCGGGCAGTGGGATCTCCACGGCCAGGTCGACCCGTCCCGGGCGTTGGCTCAGGGCGACCTCGAGCAGGTCGGCGCGGTTGGTGGTCAGGATGAATGCCACATCGGCCTCCGCGGTCAGCCCATCCATCGCGTCGAGCAGGGTGAACAGCAGCGGCTGCGGGCCCATGTGCATCTCGCGGTGCTCGGCAATCAGGTCCACGTCCTCCAACACCACCACCGCCGGCTGCAACGCATGCGCCAACTCAGTGGCATCCGAGACCAACCCCAGGGCGTTGCCCGACAGCACCACACAGGTCACCCCGGGCATCGCCCCGAGCAGATAGCGCACCGTGTGCGTCTTGCCCGTCCCGGGGGGCCCGTAGAGCAGCAGCCCACGCTTGAGGTGCTGCCCCGCGGCCCGCAGCGCATCCCGGTGCCGCACCGCACCGACCACATGACGCTCCACCCGGGACAGCGTCCCCTCGGGCAGGACCACCTCGTCGGCGCCCAGCTCCGGGCGGTCCAGGAACCGGATCCCACCCTCGGCCGGCGCGTACATGCCCCCGGTCAGGTCGAAGGCCAGCACCTGCCCCCGGAACACACTGCGCTGCACCATCAACCGCCGCACCTCAGCCAACAAGGCCTCAGAGACCTCACCCGGGGCGACCACCTCCAACCGGCAGGCGTTGTCGTACTGCCGGTTCGCCGCCCGCTGCAGCACCGCGACCGGGGCCCCGCCGAAGTAGAACAGATGCACGCCCAGCGCGACCGCCTCACGGGAGGACGCGGGGCCGGTGTCCACCCGCGCACGGTCCACCGCCCCCACTGGGGTACCCCACGCCCCGCGGCGGGCCAGCATGTCACCGAACGTCTGATGATGACGCTGGTCCCCACCCCCGATGCCGACCAGCTGCCCACCCCCGTGGGCCTCCAACAGGGCCTCGACCGCCACGTCCAGGTTCACGAACTGGTGACTGGGCACGTCCAAACGCACCACCGGCACCGTCGCCGGGTCCACACCCAGATGCGCCTCGATCACCTCCCCCAACAGCGGACCAGACGACTGCGCGCCCGCCCGGACCGCATCCAACGCCTCATCCATGAACCGCTGGACCGACGACATGACATCCCACGTGCGCTCATCCACCCACCCGACGCTACCGGTCGCCCGGTTCGCCCTCGCCGATGTGGTCGCGCCGCGCACTACTGTGGAGGCAGGACAGGAGCGGCCCCGCCGGGCGCTCGTCAGACAGGGGGGCGATGGAGTGGGAGTCGATCAAGGGCTGGGTCGCGGTGGGCATGCTCGTCTTCGCAGCCGTGTTCGCCTGGTGGTACAACTCCGGCGGCGATCAGGCCAACAACATCACCAAGACCCGCAACCGCGGCATCTCCGGCGAGCGCGGGGGCCCCTACCGCGACCAAGTCGGGATGTAGCCCCACGGGAACGGACTCGATCGGGACGGCACATGCACGCACGGGGGCATCGGAGCCGGTGGGCGGCTGGCGGGATCAGCGTGGTGCTGCTGATGGGCGGGTGCACCCACTCCACCCCAACCGCCGAACCAGCCAGCTCCACCACACCAGCGAGCGCCACGTCGTCGGTCCCGCTGACCTGCGACGCCATCGAGGTCCGGGACCTTGAGGCTGCCCCGGGCGACTGGATCCTGGCCGAACAGGTTCTCGTCCGGGGCCCGGAAGGGACGAGCTTCACCGCGACGCTGCCACCCGACGCCCCAGCCGGCATTGCCATGGGCGACTCGCCGACGACGGGCAACTCAGAGACCCGGACCACCGGACTGAGCGTCCAGCGGGCCGCCGTCACCACGAACCCCGCCAGCGACCTGGACCCAGCTACGCTGCTGGCGGCGATCGGGCAGCGCGGCGGCGACCCGCTGTCGTTGACCAACACCAGCCAGGACGGCTTCACCGGACAACTCACCGGCGAACTGGGCGCGGACGGCGCGGTTGTATACCGCGGCGCCCAGGAGACGACAGTCAGCTTCACCGGGAACTGCTCCAACCCCTCCGAAGACCCAGTAGCGGTGACCGGATCCGCGCGCTACTTCACCCTCGGCGAAGCCGGCGTCCTCGACTGCGCCAAGCCCGCCGAACCCGGCACCCTGGCCGAAGCCGCGACCGAGTTCTGCACCACGGAATAGAGCAGCGCAACAGGCGTAGCCGAGCAACCAGCCCGGCAAACGGGCGCCCAGCTCGAGGCGGGATGACGCATGCGCGCCACGCATCGTCGAGTCATGGAAATTCAGGATGGCCTGCGCCGCATCCGATGCATAAGCCGTACCCCAGACTCGGACAAGCGGGGGGTGTTGGAACAATGCTGCGTGCGATTGTGCTCGTTGGAGCGGGTCTAGTAGCGGCCGCGGCGACCGGTGCCTACGCCCTAGGAGCCAGCGAGGACACCGCTCAGTCAGAAGTCCTGAGCCCTGACTGCTCGGTCATGTTCGCCGACGGTAACCCCTACTGGGACGAGTTCAGCAAGACGCAGCTCGTCGAGGCGGACAAGCAGGTGCGTCGGCTGCCCAGCGGACGCGGCTGGCTGATCGTTCTCAACGTCGATTCCCAGCGCGACCGGCTGGTCGGGCGCGACTACGACTCCGCCGAGCGGAAGGCTCGCCGCGCCAAGCATGTCGCCTACTACGAGCGCCTCGAAGTGGTAGCTGACACCAGGCAAGCTGTCGATGACTGCATCGTGAACCTGGGCGAACCCTGAGCAAGATCTCCCTGTCGATGGGTAACGCTGGCCCCGGCGCCAGCCTGGTGAGCACGCTCGTTCCGAGCGGCGCAGGGTGGACAGTGATGGCGCACTGAAGGCGCCCAGCTCGCGGCGATGTGACGCACGTCGAGCGTCGCACCACGGTGCCCCGCCGTTCTGAGTACCTGCGGTCAGGACCAACGGATTCACACGATCCACGACGGGCACCCATTTGCCGTATCAAGATGCTGCTAGACCACGTTCAATTTCGCCAGGTGCCCCTCCCCTGTTCGCTCCGGCGAACACCACCCGAGTGCTCCAAAGCCTGACTGTGGTCGCCTGTGCCGCGGCTCCGGGTCAGGCCCCTACCGTCGCCGGGCCGTGCATCTTCGTCGAACCTTCATAGAAACTCACCCAGATGTCTGGGCTGTGGTGTCAGCCTGTGGGCATGGTGCCCTGTCGAGTCCGGGGCCGGCGGCGGAGCGGCCGACCCGACGTGGTCGCGTTAGTTGAGAGGGACAGATGACCCAGCACATTCAGCGCGCACCCGCCGGACGGGCAGCGTGAGCACACAGGCGGACTCCGACGCGTTGCAGCGCCGCACGATCCCGGTGGTTGGGATGACCTGCGACGCCTGCGAGAAGCGGGTGGGCCGTGCCCTGCTGCGGATTCCGGGAGTCGAATCGGTGGACGTGTCAGCACGACGCGGCACTGCTGTCGTCGCTGGCACACCTCTTCCTCCCACTGTGCGGATTGAGGCCGCAATCCGGTCCGCTGGGTACGAGCCGGGCACCCCGGCCTGGCTCACCACTGAGGCATCCACCTGGATCACCGTCGCCCTGAGCTGGCTGGCCATCGGAATGGTCATCCTCGCAGCGACGTTCCTCGGACTCGGTGACTTGGTCGGGGACCTGGCGAGCCCCTCACGTGGCGGGATCCTGCTTGTGTTGGTGTTGGGCCTGACTGCCGGGTTCTCCACGTGCATGGCCATGGTCGGCGGTCTGGTCCTCGGGTTCTCGGCGTCCCACGCGGCCGCCCGCACCCGAGAGGGCCAGGCGCTGCCGTCGTTCGTGACCCGCATGCGACCACAGGTCGCGTTCAACGCCGGCCGGATCTTGGGGTTCGGCGTGCTGGGCGCAGTCCTGGGGTCCATCGGATCTGCGGTGGGCATGCCCACGCGCCTGATGGGTGCACTGGCCCTGGCGGTGGCTGTCGTGATGTTCCTCCTCGGCGTCCGGCTGACTGGCATCTCACCTGGGATGGCGGCCTGGTCACCTCGACTGCCGGCCGGGCTGGCAGGTCTGCTCGGGATCGATGCGGCATCCGCCCGGCCCTACAGCGACACCCGGACCGCGCTGGTGGGGGCGGCCACCTTCTTCCTGCCATGCGGGTTCACCCAAGCCGTCCAGGTGTATGCACTGTCGACCGGGTCACCGCTGTCCGCCGGGCTGATCATGGCCACCTTCGCGGTCGGCACCACCCCCGGCCTGCTCGCCGTGGCCGCCGTGCCCGAGATCGCCACCGGTCGGGCGCGCGGCACGGTGCTCCAGGTGGTGGGTGTGGTCGTGCTGGCCTTCGCCCTGTTGAACGTGACTAGCGGGTTGCGCCTGCTCGGTGTCACGGGCGGCACCTCGTCGGCAGTCGACGCCCAGCAGGTGTCGGACAACGTCACGGTCGCCGGGGGCGTGCAGACGGTGCACATGACCCAGACCCGCGATGGCTACGCGCCGGCCGACACCGTCGTCCACGCAGGCCTACCCATCATCTGGTCGATCGACGCCACCTCGAAATGGGATTGCAGCGCATTCCTGCGTGTCCCCGACCTCGACGTATCCGTCGACCTGCAGGATGGGCTCAACACCATCGAACTGCCCGCCCTGCCCCCGGGAACCGTGCCGTTCACCTGCGTCATGGGCATGTACTCCGGGAACCTGATCGCCATTGATCCACCGGCCCAGAACTAGTTCTCGTTGCGGCGCCGCCGAGGCCGATGGCTGCGGTGACGATCTGCTGCGGGGTGGTGTGCTGGCTCAAGGAGAGGCGGATCGCCCCGACGGCGAGCCCGCCGTCGCGCCACAGCCGGTAGGTGCCGACCGCGCAGCAAGTGCACGCTCCAGGACCTGGAGCAGCTGTTCGAGCGTGGGGGCGCCGGCCGGGCCGGCTTCCGTCGGGTAGCTGCGGCAGGTCAGCCCGACCGGCACGTGGTGGTCGGCGAAGGGGTCGCGGCCATTGACGACGAACGATGGTGAGCCACGGAATCCGTCGGCGACGGCCTGGTCGTAGCCGGTGATCAGCCGTAGGTCGACCTCGAACGAGTCCCGCCCCAGGCGATCGATGGCGTCCAGGAGTCGGTCACGGCCGGTCTGCCAGTTGGGGCAGTCGTCGTAGTACTGCAGAGTCACTGTGATCACGGCGGTGGGCTCCTGATGACAGAATTTCGAGCGGCTCGGTGCCGTGAGCACCCACTGGCCGCGCTCACGAGTCGGCGGTGGGCAGGCTGATGGTGACGTGGGCTCCGGCGCCGTTGCCGGGACTGCCAGCGGTCAGGGTGCCGTGTTGGGCCTCGATGAGGGCGCGGGCCACGGTCAGCCCGATCCCGGAGCCGGTCGGGTTCCCGTGCGCGGGATCCGCGCGGTAGAACCGTTGGAAGAGCCGTTCTGCCTCTTCGGGGTCGAAACCTGACCCGGTGTCGGTGACGGTGATGTCCGCGGCGCGGCCGCGACTGGTTACCCGGATGGTGACTTCGTCGCCGTCTCTGCAGTGGTGAAGGCTGTTGGCAAGTAGCTCGTCGAGGACTTCGCTCAATCGGTCTGGGTCGGCCAGGACGTTCAGGGGCGGTCCTTGGGGGGCGTGCAGAGCGACACCGGCGCGGGCGAATTTGGCTCCTGCGGCGGTCGCTGCTGCGCGGGCCGCTTCCACGGCGTTGACGGTCGTGATGGTGAGGCGAAAGGCGCGTTCTTCGGCGCGGGACACAGATCCGAGGTCGTCGATGAGGCGGGACAGTCGTTGCGACTGGTCGGACAGTGTGGCCAGGGTGTCGTCGTCGGCGGGGAGGACGCGGTCGGCGATGGCTTCGACGGTGGCCTCGATCGAGGCCATTGGGGTGCGCAGTTCGTGGGCCAGGTCGGCCATCAGCTGGATCCTCGAGCGTTCGGTGTCCTCGAGGCGCTGCGCCAGGGCGTTGACCGAGTCGGTCAGCGCGGCCAGTTCCGGGCCCATCCGGGGTTGCTCGACGCGGGCGGCGTAGTCCCCTGCGGCCAGTCGGCCCGTCGTGCTGGCGGTCATCGCGATCGGGTCGGTGAGCCGGCGGGCCACCACCAGCGACCCAGCCGCGGCCACCGCCAACGCCGCCAGGACGCCAACCCCGGTCGAGATCAGCGCCGACACGGCGAACGCCTCCTCCACGTGGCCGGTCACTTCCGAGTCCGCCAGCACACCGGCCTGATCCAGGTGCCAGTGGAACACCGTCGGGGCGAGCAGCAGGGACACGACCAGCAGGGTGCCCGCGCCTGCCAGCACCACCAGGACCATCGCCCAGAACACCCGCGTGGCCAGCCGAGGCCCGGCCCCTTTCGGGGGTGCTGCCTCGGCTGGAGTGCTCATCGGGGTCCCATCCGGTACCCGACGCCCCGCACTGTCCAGATGTAGCGCGGTTCCGCGGGGTCGTCGCCGAGCTTGGCCCGGATGTGGGCGATGTGCACGTCGACGAGATGGTCATCGCCGAACCAGTCCGCCCCCCACACGTCGCCCACCAGTGCCCGTCGTGAGAAGACCCGACGCGGCTCGGAACTCAGAACCTCGAGGATGTCGAACTCGGTGCGGGTCAGCTCGACGATCCGCCCGGCCAGGGTCACCTCGCGAGCCTCCGGGTCGATGGTGAGGTCACCAAACCGACTGACTCCGACGTGACCGGAGGTCGACTCCGTGCGGGGGCGGCGCAGCATCGCCCGGACCCGGGCGACCAGTTCCCGGGGGCTGAACGGTTTGGTCAGGTAGTCATCGGCGCCGACCGAGAGCCCGATCAACTTGTCGATCTCCTCGGTGCGGGCGGTGAGCATCACGACGTAGGCATCGGAGAAGGTGCGCACAGCCCGGCATACCTCGACCCCATCGATTCCGGGCAGTCCCAGGTCCAGGACGATCACCTCCGGGCCCAGCTCGCGGGCCAGCTCAACGGCCGTCAGGCCGTCGGCGGCTTCGGAGACCTCGAACCCCTCCCGCTGCAGGTAGCCCACGACCACGCGGCGGATCGCCGCCTCATCCTCGACCACCAGGACGCGCACTGGCGTTCCGCCGCCGGCTGGGGACGTCATGGGTCAGGAGTCAGTGGCGGTTGGGGATGGTTGGGCCGCGGCCCACCAGCCCACCTGGGCGGTGTCGTCGTTCACGATGATCGTTCCCACGCTGCGCCCGTCCTTGGTCAGGGGGAACATATAACCCATCAGCATCTGCACACCGGAGCCCACGGTGGCGCCGGGCTGGTTGGCAGCGACCCACGCCTCGGCAGCTGTCCTGGCCTGGTCCGTGGTGATGCTCGGAGAGTCCTGATCGTTCCAGCCCCCCATCATCTCCCCACCCCCGCGGCCTTGGCCCATCATCCCGCCGCCGGCCAGGCCCTGCCGCCAGCTATCGGGGTTGGACGCCTGGGCAGCGTTGTTCAGGTGCCACCCGTTGCCGGAGGTCATGACGGTCATCGCCGCACCGACCGAGACGACCAACGCCAGGACCGCCATCACCAGGGCGATCACGTACCCGCGCCGCTGCCCGCTCATGAGGGCCGGCGCATCTCGGTCAGCGCTGTGCGGCGGGTGCGATACGTGGTCTCGTCGATCTCCCCCATGGCGAACAACCGATCGAGCGTCTGCTCCGGGGACTCCACCGGGCCGGCCCCGTATGTCGGGGTGGTGCGCTGGTTGGCCCCGGAGCCGGGCAGCAGCTTGACGACCAGCCAGATGATCAACCCGATCAGGGCGATCCAGAACAACCCCATGAACATCCACATGAACGGCCCCGCTCCGCCCATCCCCGACCCATACCAACCCATCATGGTCATGCCTTCCTGCGAGCTTCCGCCTGGGAACTCCCGGTCGATGTCTCCATCATGTCCGGGCCACATGAAGGTCCCGCCGCAGGATTCATTGCGGTTCCATGAAGATCCGGGCCGCCGGGTCGCACACCCCCGGCATGCAATCGCCCCGAGTCACCGCACCAGGACGAGCGCAGGCCCCCACGAGCTAGCCCCGCTACGTGGTCCGACCCAACTCGCTCGAGGACCCCGCGTTTCGCGCGTCGGTCACCGCAGGCCAACGGCCAGCATCGCAGCGATGCCCGCCCACCAGCCGCCCCAGATGATCAGGTCCAGGGAGGACTTCACAACGGTGTCCATCAGCCCGGCGAACGCCCCCGAGCCGAACGCGCGGGCGCGGTGGGCGATCCGGGTCAGGGTGGCGCAGATGGCCAGCACCGCGGTGACGATGCCGGTGCACCACAGGCACAGGCTGCCGATGATGAACGCGGTCTGGAACATGAACCAGGTGGCGAACAGGGCGAAGAACACCGCGAGCCCCCAGAGCACCAGCAGGTAGCTGCGGGCGGGTGCCCCGCCGAGGGCTCCCCCGAGGGCGGCCGAGCCCAGGATCGCGAACATGATCGCCCCGATCAGGGCGTTCGGTGGGCCCAGGACCGAGGACTGCCAGGCGTTGAGCACGTTGGTGCACGACACGGTCGTGCTGATGTCGCACACCAACCCCGCCGCTGGGTCCTTCAGGATGGTGATCTTCTCAATGATCTGCACGGTCGTGAACGCCAGCCCGGCGGCAGCCGCGACCAGCACGACCCACCAGGCCCGCCGGTCGGCGCGGGTTCCGCGTTGGGCCGAGGGTTCTGCTGTGCGGTCCTGGGTGAGGCTCATACAAGCACCTTCCGGTGAGGGTCGGATTCGGCCTCCGACTGGGTGGCGCCTGTCGGGTCGGTGGACAGCGGGTGGAACCGGCGCAGGCGCAGGCTGTTGGTGACCACGAACACCGACGAGAACGCCATCGCCGCGCCGGCGACCAGCGGGTTGAGCAGTCCGGCCATGGCCAGGGGGATCGCGGCGATGTTGTAGGCGA
>JBAVKQ010000044.1:0-6326 GCA_049688395.1 Candidatus Nanopelagicales bacterium | reverse complement strand
GAGCAGCTGCCCCGGCAGGCACGGCCAGCGGGGGCCCGGCGACCTCACCTCACGACACCGCCGCCGAGGCCGTCCGAGGCGGGACTGCCGGAGCGGGCAGCATCGGAGCGGGCAGCATCGGAGCGGGCAGCATCGGAGCGGGGAGCACCGGGGCGGGGAGCACCGGAGCGGGAACCGCTCGGACAGGGACCACCGGTCCAGCGGTCGAGGGGGGGCCGACCGCGGGATCGGCCCTGGGCCCGACCGCTGGACCGGCCAACGGGCCGACTTCGGGACTGCGCGCGGGTCTGGTCCCGAAGGTGGGACCAGCCGCGCCGACGTCCCCAACCACCCCGACCATCCCCACCACCCCGGGGGCCGTCCAGCCGACGGCGACCGGACCGACCGCCCACGTACGGACCCACCCGCGCGCTGCGGATCAGGTCACCGACCCCGGCCGCCAGGAACTCGGTCATCTCGAGTCGCGGGTGCTGCCCGGCGCCGCCGCGCTCCTCGGCCCGACCGGGCCCGGCGCCACGCTGATGGCCCCGCAACCGCCCGTCGCGCAGCCACCCACGGGCAGTTCGGTCGTCCCCCAGGTCATGGGCGAGATCACCGCGATGATGGCGCGCGCGGACGGCACCCAGCGGATCCGACTCCGGCTCAGTCCCGAGTCCCTCGGCGACGTCTCGGTGATCCTGACCATGCGCGGCGGCGCGGTCGAGGTCACCCTCGGCGCCTCCGGCGCAGGACGAGCAGCCCTCGAGCAGTCGACGACCGAACTGCACCGCCTGCTGGAACTGGCCGGGGCCCGCTCCACGGCGGTCCTGGTCAAGGAGCTGTCCCTGCCGGGCACCGCGTCCTTCGCCCCGAATGCGCCGATCGGCCAGGAACCGGGCCAGGGGAGCCAGAACCCGTGGGGGCCCGGCCAGGGCCACTCCCCGCAGGCCGGTCGGCACGGCGATCCCGCCGGCAGTGCCCACCACCGCGCACCCGATGACCCCGGGGGGACGCCGCCGGCGTCCACACCTCCCCGAGCCGATCACCACCGCACGTCCCTCGACGTGTCCATCTGAGAGGACCCCCACCATGACAGTCGACGCGGTCGCGGCACCCAAGCCCGGACTGCTCCCCTCGAGCACCGCACCCACAGCGGCCAACACGGCAGACAAGAACACCTTCATGGAGTTGCTCGTCGCCCAGTTGCGCTACCAGGACCCGATGAACCCCACCGACTCCAGCGCCTTCCTGGCCCAGTCCGCGCAGTTCACCGCGTTGGAGAAGATGCAGGCCGTCGCCGACCAGACCGCGCAGCTGCTCGCCGCCCAGATGGCCTTCGGGGCCAGCAGCCTCGTCGGTCGCACAGTCACCTACCCGTCCGACGCGGCCGGCACCCAGTCCAGCGGTGTCGTCGAGTCGGTCCGCTTCGACGCCACCGGCCCGGTGCTCGTGGTCGAGGGCACCGACGTCGCGGTCGGCACCGTCCGCAGCGTCACGACCACCTAGCGACCAGCCAGACCACCAGGCACACCCCTGCACCGGCCCACCCTCGAAAGGAACCCCCATGCTTCGCTCACTGTTCTCGGGCATCAGCGGTCTTCGCGCCCACCAGGCCATGCTCGATGTCTCGGGCAACAACATCGCCAACGCCAACACCACCGGCTTCAAGTCCAGCTCGACGCTGTTCCAGGACACCCTGAGCCAGACCCTGCGCGGCCCCGCCAGCGCCAGCACCTACAACGGGGGCACGAATCCCGTGCAGATGGGCCTCGGGGTGCAGGTCGCGGCCACGAGCACCGACTTCACCCAGGGTTCGTCGCAGGTCACCGGGCGCCCGACCGACATGATGATCCAGGGCGACGGCCTGTTCGTGGTCCAGAAGGGCTCGGAGCAGCTCTACACCCGAGCCGGGGCCTTCACCTTCGACGAGGCCGGTGACCTGGTGACCCCGAGCGGCGGCCGCGTCCAGGGCTACCTCGTCGATGCCGCCGGCAACCCGGCCGGGGGGTTGACCACGATCTCCCTGGATCCGGCGAACGCTGCCCCGGGCGTTCCCGGCGGCGTGTCCATGGTGTCCTACGACATCGGCACCGACGGCATCCTGCGCGGCATCTTCTCCGACGGTCAGCAGCGCAACCTCGGTCAGCTGGCCATCGCCGACTTCACCAACCCGATGGGGCTCGAGCGCGTCGGGGAGACCGCCTTCCGCGCGACTGCCAACTCCGGCACCCCGGACCTGGGCGTGCCCGGGGAGGGCAGCCGCGGCTCGCTCATGGGCGGCGCCCTGGAGATGTCCAACGTGGACCTGTCCGCGGAGTTCACCAACCTGATCCTCGCCCAGCGCGGGTTCCAGGCCAACGCCCGGGTCATCACCACCGCGGACTCGGTCCTGGAGACGCTGGTCAACATCAAGCGTTGAGCTGGGCGCCTGATCCTGCGAGGGACGGGCGCGCGCGGCTGGGTCGGCCTGGGATTGGCTCAGGTCGACCCGCCACCTGCCGATGAACTTCGATGAGGGCCAAGGACGGCCCTCCCGGCCGTGGCCGGATGGCACTAGGGATGGTGCAGCCGTGATCGTTCTCACGCGTCTGAGCGGAGCGGTGTTCGCGCTCAACTGCGACCTGATCGAGCGGGTCGACATGACCCCCGACACGGTGATCACCCTCGTGGACGGCGCCAAGTACGTGGTCATGGAGGAGCTCGAGGAGGTCGTCGCCGCAGTGCGGGCCTACCGCGGTGCCGTCATCGCCGAGAGCGCGTGCCTGACCGCACCCGGCCCGGAGCACGACCTCAGCGTCGCACGCCGACGTCCGAGCCTGTCAGCCGTGCCCGGTGCGGCCGGCGACCACAGCTGACAGGCAGGTGCGCCATGGACCCGGCAACCCTGATCGGGCTGGGGGTGGGATTCGCCGTCATCATCGCGGCCAACGTGATGGAGGGCGGCAACCCCGCGAGCCTGCTGCTCATCCCCCCGATCCTGCTCGTCTTCGGCACCACGATCATGGTCACCGTGGCCGGGGGCACCATGGCCGACGCCAAGCAGGCGGTCGTGTCCTTCAAGCGCGCGCTGACCGGTGGCGCCCAGAGCTCGGCCAGCGTCGTGCCAGTGCTGGTCTCGCTGGCCGACAAGGCCCGCAAGGAGGGGATGCTCTCCCTGGAGGACGCCATCAAGGAGATCGATGACCCGTTCCTGGTCAAGGGGGTGACCCTGGCCGTGGACGGCACCGACTCCGAGGACCTGCGCGAGATCCTCGAGGGCGAGGTGCACGCCAAGCGGGCCACGGACAAGCACGCGGCCAAGTTCTTCTCCGACGCCGGTGGGTACGCCCCGACGATCGGCATCATCGGCACCGTCATGGGCCTGGTCCACGTGCTGGAGAACCTGTCGGCCCCCGAGGAGCTCGGACACCTGATCGCCGGGGCGTTCATCGCCACGCTCTGGGGGGTCATGTCGGCCAACGTGATCTGGCTGCCGGTCGGCAACCGCCTCAAGCGCCTCGGCGAGCTCGAGGCAGCCCGGATGGAGGTCGTCATCGAGGGCGTGCTGGCCATCCAGGCCGGGTCCAACCCGCGGACGGTCTCGCTGAAGCTGCGCTCGCTGCTGCCCCCGGCCGAGCAGACCGAGCTCGAGGCGGCCTGATCATGGCCACGCGACGCAAGCGCCGCAGCGAGCCCGAGGAGGAGCACGGGGGAAGTGAACGCTGGCTGGTGACCTACGCGGACATGATCACCCTGCTGATGGTGCTGTTCATCGTGATGTTCGCGATCAGCCAGGTCGACCAGAAGAAGTTCATGGCACTCAAGGAGGGCACCGCCGCCGGGTTCGGGCAGTCCACCTCGATGCTGGACGGCGCGAGCTCGATCCTCGACGACCCCGGGCTCTCCGCGCTGGCGCCCATCGCGCCGCCTGCCTACCAGGAGTCCGAGGCCAAGCTCGAGGAGATCGAGATCCAGCGCGCCGTGGCCAAGTCCGAGCGCGCGGCAAACGAGCGCCGACAGGCCGAGGCCGCCGCCGAGGTCGACCGCCTGGTCGGCGTGCAGGCCCGCCTGGCAAAGGCCCTCGAGAAGGCCCACCTGCGCGGCGACGTCTCGATGTCTGTGGGCGGCCGGGGGCTGGTGGTCAGCCTGATGTCGGAGCACGTCGTCTTCGACTCGGACCTGGCGACGCTGACCCGCCGGGGGCGGCGGGTCGTCGACACGCTCGCCCCGGTCCTGCGCGACCTGCCCGACCAGCTGCAGATCGACGGGCACACCAACCAGCTGGGCACTCGCCCCAAGCACTTCGCCACCGACTGGGACCTGGCCGCGGCCAGGGCGGTCACGGTCCTGCGACGGCTCAACGAGCACGGTGACGTGCCCGCCACTCGGCTGTCGGCGGCCTCCTTCGGGCAGGTTCGGCCCCTGATCGACCCGTCGAAGCCGGGGTCGCAGAAGCGGAACAAGCGGGTCGACATCACGATCCTGTCCGAGCTGGTCACCTCCAGTGAGGATCTGGTGACCCTGGCCGCCCACGAACGATCCGAGGAGGAGTCCTGATGGCTGTGAGCGAGATGCTCTCGAGGAAGGAGGCCCCGGACGAGGCCCCGAAGAAGAAGGGCCGCGCCAAGACCCTGATCGCGGTGGTCGTCGTCGTGGCCGCCATCCTCGGCGCGGGCTGGTTCCTGCTGCTGCGCCCGGCCCCGGAGCAGACCGGTCCCGAACCCGGTGAGGTCCTGGCCCTGGACTCCATCCAGATCAACCTGGCCGGCGGGCACTACCTGCGCGTCGGGGTCGCCCTGCAACTGACCGCCAGCGCGCACGAGGCCGAGGGCAGCAAGGCCCTGGACGCCACGATCGACCTGTTCAGCGGCCGCTCGATGGACGAGCTGGCCCTGCCCGACCAGCGGGAGGAGCTCAAGAAGGAACTGCTCGAGGATCTGGACCACGCGTATCACGGCGACGTCATGGGGGTGTACTTCACGGATTTCGTGACCCAGTGAACCAGCGCGGCCAAGTCCGCGCGCGAATCTTCTCAGGTCGGACCTCCTGACGCCGATGTGCCCCAGCGTGACCGCGCTGCTGCACACGGGCCTCCCTCGGGGGTCGGTCGGCGCACGCTCGCGCCGCCGGAACCGAACCGGTGAGCCGGCTGCCTACGACTTCCGCCGACCGCCCATCCACCTGTCCCGCGAGCATGCCCGGATCCTGGCGCTGGGGTTCGACGCCTACGCCCGGCAGGTGCAGAGCGTGCTGACCGCGACCCTGCGGGCGCTGGCCGAGGTGCACGTCGTCTCGGTGGACCAACGGACCTACGCCGGCTACGTCGACATGCTCGACGCCTCGACGTTCATGACCACCTTCGCCGCCGACCCCATCCACGGCACGGGCGTGCTGGAGATCCCGCTGGTCACGACGATGACCTGCATCGACCTCATGCTCGGCGGTCAGGGCGGCCCCATCCAGCCGGTCCGCCCACTGACCGAGATCGAGTCCAGCGTGATCCGCGGGCTCATCGAGGCGCTGCTGGCCGAGACGACCACCGCGCTGGCGCCCATCGTCGCCCTGGACCCGGTGCCGACCGGCGTGGAGTACAGCCCCGCGCTGGCCCAGGTCGCCGGCCCCGAGGACGCGGTGCTCATCGTCACCCTCGAGGTGCACCTGCAGGAGACGACGCATCGGCTGACGTTGTGCCTGCCCTTCTCGGGCCTCCTGCCGCACGTGGCCAACGCGGCCGCGCGGGTGGCGATGTCCGACCGCGAGCAGATGGCGCGCGAGCGCGCCGCCGAGCAGATGCGCGAGCAGGTGCAGCACGTGCCGCTGGAGGTGTCGGTGCGCTTCGCCCCCACCCAGCTCTCCCCGCAGGAGGTCAACGCCCTGCAGGTCGGCGACGTCGTGCGCCTGTCCCACCGGGCCGACGTCCCCCTGGACGTGACCGTGGATGGCACCACGTTCGCCCACGCCACCACCGGCACCCACGGTAGACACGTGGCCGCCCTGGTCGTCGCCCTGCCCAACGAGGAGTCCTGATGAGCACCATCGCCCCTGCCCAGACCCGCCCGAGCGGCACCGACCCGCAGGCGTCCGGGCGTGCGCTCGACGCGGCCCAGGCCGCCGCGGCCGCCCTGCCCTCGGCAGAGCCGCTGAGCGCGGGCCAGCCGCTGCCCGGCTCGGTCGACCTCGGCCAGGAGTTCGCCGGGGGCGCCCTGGCCGGGGCGGTCGTGGCCAACCTCGAAGGGCCGGGCTCCGGGGCCGTGGCGGTCCTGGTCGGTGCCGACCTGGTCGCCGCACTGTCCAACAGCCCGTTGGGCGCGCTGGACCTCGCCGCCGCGGTGCACCCGGCCCTGGACGCGGCGGCCACGGCCCTGGGC
>JBAVKQ010000043.1:0-2996 GCA_049688395.1 Candidatus Nanopelagicales bacterium | reverse complement strand
GCCCTGCGCCGTGATGTGCGTCCCGGCTGTGCCCCGCAGTGCGTCGGGCAGTCGGGTGATGGACGTGATGATGGCCCGGTGCCCGCCGGCATCCAGGAACGCCAAGGCCGACTCGACCTTCGGGCCCATGGACCCGGCCGGGAACTCGCCCGCGGCCAGGTGGGTGCGGGCCTCCTGGGCGCTGACCTGGGACAGCGCGCGCTGCTCGGGCGTTCCGAAGCCGACGTAGACCTGGTCGACGCCGGTGACCAGCACGAGGGTGTCCAGGTCGATGCGTGCGCCCAGCAGTGCGGAGGCCCGGTCCTTGTCGATGACCGCATCGACGCTGGTCCAGCCGCCGCTGCTGCGGGCGACCGGGATCCCGCCACCGCCGGCGGCGATCACCACCGGGCCGGTGTCGGCCAGGAGCCGGATCTGGTCGCACTCGAGGATGTCCAGTGGCCGGGGGCTGGGCACGACGCGGCGGTAGACCCCGGCACTGGTCTGCACCACTGACCAGCCGGCCTCGGCGATGCGCAGCCGTGCGGTGTCGGCGGTCATCGTCCCGCCGATCGGCTTGGTGGGGGTGTCGAACGCCGGGTCGGTCGGATCGACCTCGGTGTGCGTGAGGATCGTCGTCGCCCGGGTCGGCAGACCCCGCCGGTGCAGGGCGTTGTCGATCTCCAGGGTGAGGATGTGCCCGATGCCGCCCTGCGAGTCGGCCACCGCCAGCCACAGGGGCAGGTTCGGCAGGCCCTCGATCACGGCCTCGGTGGCCACGAGCTCGCCGCGGCGCAGGATGTAGCCGACCTGGGGACCGTTGCCGTGACTGACCACGATGCGCCAGCCCTCCTCGACCAGCTCGGCCAGCTGGGCGCCGAACTCGGCCGCCCGTCGTGCCTGGCGGACCAGCGAGCCGTCCTCGCCCTCCAGGACCAGGGCGTTGCCCCCGATGGCGATCAGTGCGCTTCGGCTGCTCATGAGGCTTTCCTGTCGATGCTCAGTTGTGCGACGGCCTGGAGGAACACCTCAGGCGGGGCGGACACGATCCCGGCGCCGATCTGGCCGATGCCGGCCTGCTGGTGGGCGATCCCGGTGTTGATGACCGGCAGGACCCCGGTGTCCAGCACGCGCAGCACGTCGATGCCGCTGGGCGTGCCCGTGAAGTTCAGGCTCGCAATGGAGTAGGCCGGATGCGCCCGTGCGGTGATCCGGCGCATCGAGCGGGTGGTGGCCAGTGCGTCCTCGGGGGTGCCGCCCACGAACTGCGTGATCGCCGGGGAGGCCGCCATCGCGAACCCGCCCAGGCCGAGGGTCTCGGTGATGGCGGAGTCGCCGAGATCGGGGTTGGCGTCGGCGATGCTGTAGCCTGGGAAGAACAGCCCGTCGGCCGGGCCGACCGGGGCGGTGAACCACTGCTCGCCGGTCCCGGCGACCCGCAGCCCGAACTCGACACCGTTGCGGCTCATCGCCGTGACGATGGTCGAGTCGGCGATCCCCACCGCGGCGTCGGTGGCGAGCTTGGCTGCTGCCATGGAGATGTTGAGCATGAAGTGGTCGTTGTCGGCCAGGAACCGCAGCACCTCCAGCCCCCGGGGGACCGACGCGATCGCGGGAGCCATCCGCCGGGTGAACAGGCTGGTGGCCGCGACGTTGCGGTTGTGTCCCTCGTCGCCCATCATCAGCGCCTGCGCGACGATGCTGGTCACGTCGACCGGGCCGACCTGGTGCAGCGCCGAGTCGAGGGCCGGGCCGAGCACGTCGCGCATCCAGGCCAACCGGGCCAGGACCTCGTCGTCGTACGCGCCGAAGCGCAGCACCTTGCCCAGGCCCTCGTTCAGGGAGGCGAAGGCGTGTCGCCCATCGTCGGCGACGACGACCACCGGCATCGAGGGGGCCAGGACGCCGGCCATCGGGCCGACCGCGCCGTGGTGGTGACACGGCGCCACCTCGATCTGCCCTGCGCGCAACTGCTCGAGGGCGTGGTCACCGTCAGTGGCCCAGCCCTCGAAGATGGCTGCACCCATCAGGGCGCCCAGCATGGGACCGCACATGCGGGCCACGTCGATCGGCGGGCCCGCATGCAGCAGCAGTCGACGCTGGGCCATCATCGGGATCACCTCCGCGGCCGGGCGCACCCCGATCAACTGCGGGCGCACCGCGTGCATCGCGGCCACGGCGCGCTCGTTGGCCGCGTGGGTGCGGGGGTCGTCGAGGGCGACCATGAGCCGGGCCGCGGCGGCGTCGCCGAACGCCGGGGGTCGCCAGTCCAGCTGGACGACATCGGCCGGGTCGACGCCCGCCACGATGAGCGGCAGGCCGACATTGAGGACCCGCACACCGGCGGTGATCATGGCTTCTCCTGGTGGTCGGGGGTGGCCGGGGCGATCGGGGCCTGGGCGATCGGGACCTGGGCGATCGCGAAGCGAACGGCGGCGGCGTTCGAGCCGCACAGGTGCACGCCTGCTTCTCGGAGGATGGCTCGCTGCGCGTCGATGCCCTGCGGGTCAGCCCCCGTCCCGCACACCGAGCCGACGACCACGAGCTCGCGCCCATCGCGGCGGGCGGTCTCCCGGGCCGTTCGGACGGCCCGGGCCAGGGGAGTCGCGGGGTCCGGGGACGCGCCGAAGCCGAGGACCAGGTCCACGAGCAGCAGCCCGATGTCGGCACGTCCGCCGATCCGGGCGACGTGCTCGGCCCGCGCGGCCGGATCGATCATCGGGTGCGGGCGCCCGGCGGTGTACCGGTCGTCGCCGAGATCCAGGATCTCCCCGGTCAGTCCGGCGCGACCCAGCAGGACCTTGGCCTCGGAAGCCAGGGTGCCGCCGGTGTAGAGCCCGAGGATGCCGCGCCCGCGGGGCCGTGCGGCCAGCGTGGTGTCCCGCGGCACGGGGTCGCTGGGCTCGGGGTCGTTCGGCGCAGCGAGCTGGCGACCGACCAGCGCAGCCACCGCGGCCGCGCCGCCCTCCAACGTGCCGCGCACCGGGACCGGGCCGTCGCTGTGGCCAGCCCGAGCA
>JBAVKQ010000042.1:0-1720 GCA_049688395.1 Candidatus Nanopelagicales bacterium | reverse complement strand
GCGAGTGGAACTACACACTCAACCCCCAACCCCCCCGCGACACGCCCGAACCCGGCTAGATTAATTCCTCACGGGCCCTTACCGTCATCCGCCCCACGAATCCGACCAGGACCGTGATCATCGGCCCCCCCGCGGTCGAACAGCGTCCGGGGATTGGACGAACTGAAGCTCCCCGCGAGCGATCGGCGGATCATCGTGACGATCCACTACTACGTTCCGTTCCGATTCACCCACCAGGGTGCACGGTGGGTCGGACTGCAGGACGAAGTGGGCGTGCATTGGAGCGGTACTCCGGCAGAGCGGCAGGCAGTCCGGCGCGACTTCGACGCTGCCGATCAGTGGGCGCGCGAACAGCACCGACCCCTCTACCTTGGAGAGTTCGGCGCGTACGAGGCCGGGGACATGGCCAGCCGCGCGCTGTGGCCGGACCACGTCGCGCGTGAAGCCGAGCGTCGCGGATGGAGCTGGAGCTACTGGCAGTTCGACAGCGACTTCATCGTCTACGACATCCCGGGCGACACGTGGGTCGAGCCGATCCGGCGGGCTCTGCTCTCCTGATAGGCACCCACCCGTTTGGGGACGCATTCTGAGAGAGGCTTGAGGGCGAGCGATATTCCCTCCCCGGCGCCGAGCCGCCTACTCTCCTCCAGCTCGGCGTCACCTTCGACGTCAAGTTCGTCTGGGACCCGTCCGATAAGAGGTTGAATCCGAACTGGATCCGACACGGGAGGATCTCAACTGATGCCGACTCAACGTTCAATGGGGGCGCTTGGGAGGGTGGCCGCTCTGGCCCTTTGCCTGATCATCAGCCCCCTAGGGAGCCCCCCTGGCCACACGGCGACAAGATCAAGCGCAGGCGCGAGTATCCACTTTGCGGCTGCCAGCGAGCTCACATCCACCGGCGCGAAGGCCGGGGCGACCCTCAATCTTCAAGTCACACGTGCCCGCAATGGCAGACTCCAGGTCAGGATCAAGAGCAATGCGCGAAGAGTGGACCTGCGCTACCACGCACGTGGGCGCACCCACCGGGCTTCCCTGCGAGTAAAGGACGGGAGTGTGAAGTTCCTCCTACCCAAAGGCGCACGCCGGGCCCAAGCCAGGGCGCTATCGACAGGGCAGATCCGAGGCACTGCCTGGGTCCAGGTGAGCACACCGTCGGGGGTGCCGACCGTGAGAGTCACCCCGACTCCGGTTCCGACGACCACCCCGACCGCGGCCGCAACGGCCACCTCGACTCCCACTACCACCGCGACGGTCACCCCAACACCCACAGCCACTACCTCAACCGGGTTCCCGAGTGCGGTGACCACTGGTGTGCCGGCCGGCACCCCGCTGAGCGCCTACACCGGTCCGTCGCGGATCACCAACGCCGGCACCGTGATCGAGAACAAACTCATCACGACCCCGCTGGTCATCACCAGCAGCGCCCACAACGTCACCATCCGCAACTGCCGCATCGCAGCTAACGGCTACTGGCTGGTGCTCAACGACGAGGGCGCCACCAACCTGCAGATCACCGACTCCGAACTCGACGGGCTGAACAACACGAGCAACGATGCCGCCGTCGCCGGGCGCAACTACACCCTGACCCGGGTCAACATCCACAACACCGTCGACGGGCTCAAGCTGGGATCGAACGTGACCGTGCGCGACTCCTACATCCACGACCTCGTGGTGGCCGGCGACTCGCACAACGACGGCATGCAGTCCCTGGGCGCCG
>JBAVKQ010000041.1:0-13862 GCA_049688395.1 Candidatus Nanopelagicales bacterium | reverse complement strand
CCCGTATCCGACGAACCCGACTGCCTTGTTGTTCCACTCCACGTTCAGGAAGTCGATCGCGTTCTTCAGAGCACCCGGGACCCCGTGGTTGTACTCGGCAGTGACGATGACGAACCCGTCGAAGGACGCGACTTTCTCAGCCCACCGCTTGGTGTGCGGCTGAGAGTACTGCTCCATCATCGCGGGCATCGGTTCATCCAGCAGCGGCAAGTCATAGTCAGCGATATCAACGAGCTCGTACTGCGCGTCCTGCCGTAGGGATGCGTGCTCAAGGACCCAATTGGCCACCGCTTCGCCATTGCGGCCGGGCCGGGTGCTTCCCAGGATGATGCCAATCCTCGTCATGTTGCCGAACCTCCGATATAGTTGTCGCGTCAAATATTCAGTCTGGTGCTCGGGGCGCCCTTTGTCAAGCAAGATCTGCCCGGGCTAGGTGCGTCGATCTGGGAGCCGAAAGGGGGCGTTGGCATCGCCGACGCGCACACCGGTGCTGGGCATGAGCGGGATCTCAGCCCAGCAGTAGGGGGACCTGCATGGAGTGGAACGCGCCCGGTCGCTACGGCTGGGTCGGCGGCACCGGCACCGCGGCCCACGTCAACCCGCTGCACGACACGGTGAGCGTTATCCTCACCCAGGTTGGAGTCAGCGGGCCCGACTTGGCACGCACGCTCGAGACATTCTGGACCGCGCCAGCGACCTGAAGCTCAGCAACCGATCCGTTGAAAGGTCCCGGGCGACCACGATCACAGCGACGCTCACGCCAAACGTGCCCCAACGGGATGGGCCATCGGCCACCAGCACTTGGGAGGCGATCTGAGGGAACCCCCATCCAAGGGGTGCTCTCAGGAGGGACGCGTGGCAGAAGCCATGACCCGTCGGACTCGGTCGAATCCTGAGATGGAGCGCACTGCCTCGTCATGGAATGAAGACAGCGCCGGGTCATCGCGCGACGCCAGCACGGTGGCCTCGGTGCACATCGCCCGTTCGGCTTCGCGCCAGTCCGTGCGTTCCTGCACCGTGATGTCGATGAAGTCCGCTCGCTCCAGCCCCGCGCGGAGGGCGACTTTCCGCAGGCGGTCCGGTCACGGCCAATGGCGCGACGCTGCTCACCCTGGCCGCGATCTTCGGGATTCTCGCCTTTGCCCTGGTGGTGTCACTCGACGTCTGGTGACGCGACAGCCTGCGGTGAAGGGGCGGCGCATCGACGCCGTCATGGTGCAGGCCACCCCGTCACCGGACGGGGATCGCGTTCGCGGCATAGGACACGTCGCCGGAGCGATCACGGCCGGTGCGATGGCCGCGGTTGCCTGACAGACGGGATGGGTGCGGATGCTGCTCCACCTCGGCGGGGACCCAGGCGAGGGTCATCCCACGCCGGCGCTCGACCACGCCGGCGGTCCGATCCACGCGTGCGTCCCGCGGGGGTGCCTGATGGGGACAGCCGCACCGACAGTGAATCCTCCTGTGGCCCGCCCCGCGTGCCGGTTGGCGCGCGAGACTGGATGTCACGTGGCGGCGGGTGGGCATGGTCCAGCCGCTGGGTCGCTACGCTCCATGCGTGCTCCTGCGCCCCTATCGTGACGCCGATGCCGCGGGGACCCTGAAGGTGTTCCGCCGAGCGATCCGCACACTCGCGGGCCATGACTACGCGCCAGAACAGGTCGACGCGTGGGCGAGCCCCGAGATCGACCCGGCCGTCTGGGCGCAGAAGCGCCGCACGCGCCGAACGCAGGTCGCCGACACCGACGGGCGCGTCGTCGGGTTCACCGACATCGACGACGACGGGTACATCGACATGCTGTTCGTCGACCCCGACGTTGCCCGCCAGGGCGTCGGTTCAGCCCTCCTGGAGTGGGCTCGCATCACGGCGGAAGGGCTGGGAGCGCGCGAGCTCACGACCAACGCGAGCCGCACGGCCCGACCGGCCTTCGAAGCGCACGGCTTCACGGTCGTCGCCGAGCAGTGCGTAGTGCTCCGCGGCGTGGCGATGCCGAACCTGCGGATGCGCCGCCCGCTCAGCGCGAGCACCCGCGTCCCCGACCCTGACCGGCCGTGAGGCCGAGCACGCACACTCGTGTCTGTGCACGTTCGCCGATCCCGACCAGGCACGCACCGCGTGAGCATCCAGTCCTGGGCGCGTCCCGCGCGACCATCGGCCACCGGTCAGAATGGGTGCCGTGCCTCTCCTCGTCCGTCCTGCTGAAGCATCGGACGCAGACTTCCTTGCGCAGATGCTCGTTGCCGCGGCATTCTGGCGACCCGAAGGGCCTCCCGGCAGCCTCAGGGAAGTTTGGGGCGAGCCGCAGCTCGCGCACTATGTCGCCGGCTGGCCCCGTGCCGATGACTTCGGCGTCATTGCCCTGGATGGGCAGCAGCCCGTGGGAGCCGCCTGGCTACGGTTGTTTCCCCAGAGTGACCCTGGTTACGGCTTCGTCGATGCCACCACACCGGAACTGGCCATGGGCGTCGTCCGGGCGGGGCGGGGACGGGGAGTCGGGTCCCGTCTACTGGACCCGTTGATCACCGCCGCTCGCACTCGAGGGCTGGCGTCACTGAGCTTGAGTGTGGAGCCCGACAACTATGCCCGGCGCCTGTACGAACGCGTCGGCTTCACGCACGTCGGCGAGGTGAGTGGCTCGATGACCATGCTCCTGCGACTCGAAGGTGCCAGCAGACCATCGCCAGCTGGTGACGTGTCCTCGGCACGCACACCGGTGATCGTCGGACGTGGCGGCGGGTCTCTCGGGCCGTCGCGGTCCTACGTGACCAGGGCAGCCATGTCGCTGGCCCCTTGCCCCTCCTGCGACGGTCGCACCCCGCGCCGCACTGACCGCGCTGCTCGACGTCGCCCCGGTCGCAGACGATCAGGCGGTCTGCGTACCCGCCTCGGCCGCCGCCACCCGCCGAGCGAGCGTGAGCAGGTCAGCCGCGCATCGCCCGGGCTGCTGGGCGTGCAGGTCGTGATGGGCGCCGACGTACCAGAGGACCTGCGCATCGGCGATCTGCGCGCCGATCTCGGTGACCGGGGTGGGGTGCGCGGGGACGACGTCGACGGCGGCCATGACCACCGTGGGGACCGTGATCCGGGCGTAGAGCCTGCGTGGGCCGTCCTGCCACAGCGAGTGGACGATGCTGCGGTGGTGCTCGCGCGTGAGGTGGGGGCGCACCTTGCCGTCCGGGAGGTCGGCGAAATTGGCCAGTGACCCGAGCCGGCCCTCCTCGGGCCAGTCCACGTGCCAACTCGTGGACAGTCGCTGCAGTGACTCGCGAGTGAGCCCCCCGAAGCGCGGCGGTTCGAGCACGGCCCAGCACTCGTCGAACGTCGGGAACCGGTCGGCCAGGTGGATCCACCCGCCGTCGACCAGGGCGAGTCCGGCCACGCCGCCACCGCTCGCGGCAAGTGCGAGGACGACGTTGCCGCCCCAGGACTGTCCCGCCGCGATCGGTGCTCGCGGACCCGTCCACCCGAGCTCACCGATGAGTGCGGCCAGGTCCCCTGCGGCCGTGGCGGTGTCGTAGCCCTCGGCGCTCTGCTCGGAGCGGCCGTGACCGCGCTGGTCGACGGCCAGCACCTCGTGCCCAGCCTCGGCCAGCCGTCGTGCGACGCCGTCCCAGAGTCGGGCGTTGGACGCCAGGCCGTGCACGAGCAGGAAGGGCCGCAGCTGGCCCGGCCAGCGTCGCACCGCTAGACGCGGCCCACCAGGAAGTTGGACGTCGCCGTCGGTCACCATCCGCCGAGCATCCCAGCGCGCCTCGGTCCGCGCACGCGCACACCCCCGCCGCGCACGCACACCGCACTGGGCCCGCTGGGCCCTCTCCTCGCGAGTCGCCACCGCACCCGATCAACGGTGTGCTGGCCCATGAATGGCCTGACTTGGCCAGAGTCAGTAGGTTGGCCGCATGAAGATCGCACTGATCGGTGGCCACGGCAAGATGGCGCTCCTGCTCGCACCGCTGCTCACGCAGCGGGGTGACGAGGTCACCTCCGTGGTGCGCAACCCGGATCACGTCGGCGAGGTTGCCGCGACGGGCGCGGACCCGGTCGTCGCCGACCTGGAGACGATGCAGGTCGCGGGGATCGCCGAGGTCCTGCGCGGCCACGACGCCGTGGTGTGGTCAGCGGGCGCGGGCGGCGGGGACCCGCAGCGGACCTATGCCGTCGACCGGGATGCCGCGATCCGGACCATCGACGCAGCCGCGCAGGCCGGCGTGCGCCGTTTCGTGATGGTCTCCTACTTCGGCGCCGGCCCGGACCACGGCGTCCCTGCGGACAACGCCTTCTTCGTCTACGCCGAGGCCAAGGCTGCGGCCGACGAGCATCTGGCCTCCTCGGACCTCGACTGGACGATCCTCGGGCCCAGCAGCCTCACCAACGACGAGCGCACCGGCCGGATCGACACTGGGGCCGAGGAAGCCGACTCGGTCGGTCGCGCCGACGTGGCCGCGGTGATCGCCGAGGTGCTCGGACGCAGCGACACCCACCACCGCACGATCACGTTCAACTCCGGCGACGTGCCCATCGCCGGGGCTGTCGGTTGACGCACCCCTGAACGACACCCGCTCGGCACCTCCCGCTCGGCACCTCCCGCTCGGCGGCACCTCCCGCTCGGCGGTACCTCCCGTTCGGCACCTCCCAGGAATTCGATCCCAGCAGATCGTCCAACATCGCTCAGCATCCTCCCGCTCCGGCCGATGAGAGGTGGCGAGAAGGTGCGTCCGAGCGCACGTCGCCTGAGAAGGGAAGGCCTCACATGCAGGAGCTGTCCGCGATCCTCTGGCGGGAGCGCGAGCTGCTGGGGATGCTGCTCTACAAGCTGGAGCAGGAACAGCTCGTGCTGGCCAGCGGGAAGACCCGATGGCTGGGCACCGCGGCCAGCGAGGTGGAGACCGTCCTGGGCCTCATCCACCAGACCGAGGTCCTGCGGGCGATCTCGGTCGACGAGGTCGCCCGGAGCCTGGGGATGGCACCGAACCCGGGCCTGTCGGACCTGGCCCAGCACGCGGGCGAGCCGTGGGCGTCGATCCTGCTCGACCACCGCGACGTCTTCCTGTCCTACACCCGCCAGATCACCGAAATGGCCGGGGCGAACCGCGACCTGCTCACCACCGGCGCGCGGGCCGCCCGCGAGATGCTGCTGTCGGTGACCGACGGGAGCCAGACCTACTCGCCCGACGGTTCGGCGGTCGCCGCCGGCCCGGGGCGCCGCCTGGTCGATCGGATCATCTGACATGTCCGGGTCCTTCGCCACGATCAGCACAGCGCTCACGGCGCTGCAGACCAGCCGAGTCGCGCTGGACGTCGCGGCCGGAAACGTCGCGAACGCCAACACCGACGGGTACGTGCGTCGACGTGTCGAGACCGAGTCGGTCGGTGCGCCGGCCCGCCCCGCGATGTGGTCGCGGGTCGAGGCAGCCGGCAGCGGTGTGCGCGTCGCGGGCCTGACGCGCATGTCCGACGCCTTCCTGGACACCCGGGCCCGTCAGGAGCACGGTGTCCAGTCCTACCTCGATGTTCGCCACGAGGTGCTCTCGCGCATGGAGACCGCGCTCGGCGAGCCGGGCGACAACGGGGTCACCGCCGAGCTCTCCGGTTTCCGGCAGGCCTGGCACGACCTCGCGAACAACCCGACCGGCGGCGCGGCGCGCTCCCAGGTCCTGGCCCGCGCCGAATCGGTGGCGCGCGCCTTCGCCGGGCAGGCCCGCAGCGTGGCCACCGAGGCCTCGGGCCAGCGCTCCCGTGCCCAGTCCATCGTGGCCGAGGCGAACACGCTGGCCACAGGGCTGGCCTCGATGAACGAGGCGATCGCCTCGGCCGACCTCACCGGCGCCGACGCGTCGGACCTGCTCGACCGGCGCGACGTCATGGCCATGCGCCTGGCCGAACTCACCGGGGCGAAGGTGACGATCGGCACCCGCGGCACGGCCGAGGCCGCCCTCAACGGCGTCGCCCTGGTCGCGGGCAACGCCGCGGGCAGGTTGGAGATCGCCGGGGGCATCGCCGCCGACGGGTCCGCCGACGGAGCCCCCGTGTCGTTCTCGGTCGCGACCCCCGGAGGTCCCGGGGCCACGAACCCCGGCCCGCTGGGCGGCGAGCTCGGGGCGACCGCCGAGCTGCTCAACACCACGATGCCGGGATACCTGGCGAACCTGAGCCAGGCGGCCCGGACGCTCGCCGACACCGTGAACGCCCAGCACGTGCTCGGCTTCGACCTGACCGGCACCCCGGGAGCGGCCATGTTCTCCTACGACCCCGGCAACGTGGCCGGGACCCTCGCGCTCGCGCTCAGCGACCCCGACCAGGTGGCCGCCTCGGCCCTGCCCGGCGGCGTGCTCGACGTCAGCAACGCCCAGCTGCTCGGCGCGACCAACCCGGCGCAGGGCGACTACCAGCGCCTGGTCAGCGCGATGGGAACCGAGGTGCTGTTGGCCGGTCGACTCTCGGCCGGCCAACGAGCGGTGACCAACCAGGTGGATGGGTCGCGTGAACAGCTCTCGGGCGTGAGCCTGGACGAGGAGACCGTCACCCTGCTGGCCCACCAGCGCGCCTACGAAGCAGCGGCGCGGGTCCTGACCACCGTGGACTCCATGCTCGACACGCTGATCAATCGCACGGGGATCACCCGCTGATGACCGTCTCCCGAGTGACCCAGGGCATGCTCTCCCAGCGGGCGCTGACCTCGATCCAGACCAGCCTCGGACGCCTCGCGCGCACCCAGGAGCAGATGTCGACCGGCCGCGTGCTCAACCGGCCGTCGGACTCCCCGACCGACACCGTGTCGGCGATGCGCCTGCGCTCCTCGGTCGCCGACCAGAAGCAGTACGTGCGCAACGGCCAGGACGGCGCGGCGTGGCTCGAGCGGATCGACTCCTCGCTGACCAGCATGCTCGACCAGACGCGCCGCGCCCGGGATCTCGCCCTGGCCGGTGCCAACAGCGGGGCGGTGAGTCCCGAAGGGCGCGCGGCCCTGGCCGCCGAGGTCGGCCAGCTGCGGGCCTCCCTGCTGTCGGTGGCCAACACGACTCACATGGGCCGTCCGGTCTTCGGCGGCATCACCGCGGGTGCGCAGGCCTACGACGCCTCGGGGAGCTTCACCGGCGCCGCCGGCGCGGTGTCCCGGGTGGTCGCCGATGGCTCGACCATTCGAGTCAACGTGGACGGTCCCGATGCGTTCGGGCCCGATGGGGCCAACATCTTCGCCGAGCTGGAGCAGCTGACCACCGCCCTGCAGGCCGGAGACACGGCCGGGATCCGGGCCCGGATCGCGGGCATCGACACCGCGATGGCGCGGATGACGACCACCCTGGCCGACGTGGGGACCCGGGCGCTGGCGATCGACCGGTCCGTCGAGGTGGCCAATGACGCGGCCATCACCCTGGGGTCGTCGCTGTCCGAGGTGGAGAACGTCGACCTGACACGCGCGACGGTGGACCTCAAGATGCAGGAGGTCGCCTACCAGGCCTCCCTGGCCGCAACTGCCCGAGTGGTGCAACCATCCCTGATGGACTTCCTGCGATGATCGGCACGGCCTACTGCGAGGAGGACACCATGGACCCCGTTCCGCGCGGCCCCGCCGCGTTCGAGGAGATCCCCCTGATCACCATGGTCGAGGCGATGCCGGGCTTCCCCGCCAGGCACGGGTTCGCCCTGGTGCGCCTGGACGAGGCCGGTGTCCTGTGTGCGCTGTCGTCCGTGGACGAGCCGGGGCTGCGGTTCCTGGTCGTGCCGCCCAGTGCGTTCTTCGACGACTACGCCCCCGAGGTAGACGAGCAGGTCATCGACCTGCTGGCCGCCGAGTCCCTGGACGACATCCTGGTGCTGATCGTGGTCACGCCCGGCGAGCGGGCCCAGGATGCGACGGCCAACCTGCTGGCGCCCGTCCTGGTCAACGCGGTCAACCGGCGCGCCTGTCAGGTGATCCTCAGCGGGGACCTGCCGGTCCGCGCGCCGCTGGTGGCCTGAGACCCGCTGGTGGCCTGAGACCCGCTGGTGGCCCGAGACCTGCTGGTGGCCCGGGACGCACTGATGGCCTGGGTCCTGCTCCAGACCGGAGAGGGACTGCTGGCCTGAGCCCCTCGGGTCAGGGTGTGCGCTCGCGCACGGCCTGCGCCAGCGAGGCGATCGCCTGATCGCTGGGCGAGGCCGCCTCCTGGTTGGTCCGCTCCAGCTCGCGCAGCAGCTCGGTGCGGTGCACCGGGATGCTCCTGGGCGCATCGATGCCGATCCGGACCACATCACCCCGCACATCGAGCACCGTGATGAGGATGTCGTCGCCGACCGTGATGCTCTCGCCGACGCTTCGGCTCAGGACCAGCATGGGGCCTTACGCTACAGGGCCCGCGGGCTCGAGGTGGCCCGCGCGGGTCGAGTCAGGCCTCCCCGGCCAGCGCGGTGCTCGACGCCGCGGCCTCGGGGTCCCCCAGCGCGATGCCGGCGATGCCGGCCTGGTCGGCCTCGTCGCCGAGACCCGCATCCTCGCTCCACGAGGCGACGGCCCGGGCCCCGGCGGACAGGCCCACCCAGCACACGAGCTGGACCACCAGGAACCGCGACAGCCCGACGTCGAAGGGCATCCGGCCCGCCCAGACCGCATGCAGGGCGGGCAGGGACACCAGCAGACTGGGGGCCAGGACCAGTGCGGAGACGGGATTGATCATCGCGGTCCGCCTCCTACCTGGTCGCGCCGGAAGCGGCGGCGGCCAGCTGCGGTGCACCGAGCACCGTGCCCACCGAGCGGATCTGGGGCGCGCCGTTGAGCTCGCGGTAGGACAGCACGGGCAGCCGTCCCAGCACGGGCGCCACGAGCCTGCGCACGGCCGCGCGCACCTGCGGGGCGCAGGCCAGCACCGGCGCGACACCGGAGTTCTCGACCTCGGCGACCAGCGCCTCCAGCTCGCTGAGGACCGACCGGCTGGTGCTGGCCTCCAGGGCCAGCACCGGTCCCTGGTCACTGGGCCGCAACGCCTCGAGCATGCGCTGCTCGAGCCCCGGCTCGAAGGTGATCACGTGGATCGCGCCCTGGATCATGTACGGGTCGGCGATGGCCCGCCCCAGGCTGGTGCGCGCGGCGTCGACCAGCGTGTCGGTGTCCTTCGTGTCGCGCGCCCGCAGGGACAGCGCTTCGAAGATCCGGACCAGGTCGCGCACCGAGACCTGCTCGTCGAGCAGGGCCTGCAGGACGCGCTGGACCTCGCCCAGGCTCAGCGGGGCCGGTGTGAGCTCCTCCACCACCACCGGGTGGGTCGACTTGACGACATCGGCCAGCAGTCGGACGTCCTCGCGGCCCAGCAGCGAGGAGGCGTGCGCCCGGACCACCTCGGCCAGGTGCGTGGTGACCACCGAGGCCCGATCGACCACGGTGGCGCCCCCGATCTCGGCCTGGCCGCGCAGCGCGGCCGGGATCCACTTCGCCTCCAGCCCGAAGACCGGTTCCTGGGTCATCTCGCCGGGCAGGCCGGCCAGGTGGTCGCCGATGGCCAGCACCGTGCCCGGCGGGGCCTGGCCACGTGCCACCTCCACGCCGGAGAGCATGATCGCGTAGGTGCGCGGCGGCAGGTCGATGTTGTCGCGCGTGCGGACCGGCGGGACCACGATGCCCAGGTCCCCGGCGATCTTGCGACGCAACGCCCGGACCCGGTCCAGCAGGTCCCCGCCGGTGCTCGGGTCCACCAGGTCGATGAGGTCCGCCGAGAGGTCCAGGCCCAGGGGGTCCACCTGGATCTCGGCGGCGATCCGTTCCGGGGTCTCGGCGGCCTCGGTCAGCTGCGCCTGCGAGGGGGCCTCGGGCGGCTGTGGTCGAGCGGCGCGGGCCGCGCGGGTGGAGCCCAGCAGGAGCACCCCGCCCATGACCAGGAACGGCAGCTTGGGCAGCCCGGGGATCAGGCACAGCGAGATCGCCGCGAAGCCGGCCACGCGCAGCGGTTGGGCGTTGCGGGTCATCTGACTCACCAGCTCCGAGCCCAGGTCCTCGTTGCCGGTCGGGCGGGTCACGATCAGGCCCGAGGCGACCGAGAGCAACAGGGCCGGTATCTGGGAGACCAGGCCGTCGCCGATCGACAGCAGGCTGTAGGTCTGGATCGCGTCGCCGAGGGACTCGCCACGCTGGACGACCCCGATGACCAGCCCACCGACCAGGTTGACGATCGTGATGACGATGGCCGCGATCGCGTCACCCTTGACGAACTTCGAGGACCCGTCCATGGCGCCGTAGAAGTCCGCCTCGGCGGCCACGTCGGTGCGCCGGCGCCGGGCCTCCTCCTCGTCGATCAGCCCGGAGTTGAGGTCCGCGTCGATGGCCATCTGCTTGCCCGGCATCGCGTCGAGGGTGAACCGGGCCCCCACCTCGGCCACCCGGCCGGCACCGTTGGTGATGACGATGAACTGGATGATGAGCAGGATCGAGAAGACGATGATGCCCACGATCAGGCTGCCGCCCACGACGAAGTGCCCGAACGTCTCGATCACCTTGCCGGCGTAGCCGTCCAGGAGCACCAGGCGGGTGGCGCTGACGTTGAGCGCCAATCGGAACAGGGTCATCACCAGCAGCACGGCGGGGAAGGTCGCGAAGTCCAGCGGCCGGTTGACGAAGATGGCCACGAGCAGCACGAGCAGCGCGGTCGTGATGTTCGCCGCGATCAACAGGTCGAGCACGAAGGCCGGCATCGGCACGACCAGCATCACGATGATCATCACGATGCCGATGGGCACCGCGAGTTGGGAGAGCCTCTTGAGCGGCATGCGCGCACGCCTTCCTGGGTCGACACGGTGCGCACCGTCCATGGTGCCGTGCTGCTGCCGTCCTGGCTCCTCTGCTAGCCCTATCGACCGCTACCGGGCGCAACTGAAACGTCGGCGCCGACCCGGACCGGCCGGGCGCGCCGCCGGGGGATGTCGGGCAGCGGCGCCCCGCCGCGGGGGGAGGGATGCTCGCGGACGGGCACGCCCACCTTCCGGCGGCTGATCACGAAGGCCAGCACCTGCGCGACGGCGGCGAAGAGCTCGGGGGGGATCTGCTGGCCGACCGAGCAGGACTGGTGCAGCGCGCGGGCCAGCGGGACGTCTCGGACCAGGGGCACCGACGCCTCCTGGGCCGCCTCCCGGATCCGGGCGGCGATGACCCCGGCACCCCGCGCGACCACGGTGGGCGCCCCCGCGTTCGGGTCGTACTTGAGCGCCACCGCGACGTGCGTCGGGTTGACCAGCACAACATCGGCGGTCGGGACTGCGGCGATCATGCGCGAGCGCGACATCGCCAGCTGCTGGGAGCGGATGGCGCTGCGCACCAGCGGGTCGCCCTCGGACTGCTTGTGCTCCTGCTTCACGTCGTGCTTGCTCATGCGGGTCTGCTTGCCGACCCGCCGGCGCTGGAACGCGTAGTCGACCCCGGCCATGAGGATGCCGGCCATCGCCACGTTGCGCAGCATGTTCGTGACGTTCCAGGACAGGATCCCCAGGACGGTCGAGGTGGGCATCAGCCCGCCGAGCAGCGGGATCATGGCGCGCACCGCGCTGGTGATGAACACCGCGACGACCGCTGCCTTGATCAGCACCTTGACCCCCTGCCAGACGGCTTGCGGGCCCAGGATCCGCTTGGCCCCTTTCAGCGGGTCGAGCTTGCTGAGCTTGGGCTGGACGGTCTTGGTGGCCAGGTAGAAGCCGCCCTGGCTCAGCGCGCTGGCCACGCCCACGAGCATGACCGCGCTGCCCAGCACGAGCAGCACGGTCAGGACGTGCACGAGCGCCTCGCGCATCAGGTCCAGGGCTGCGCTGGTCTGCGGGTTCTCGGTCATGCGCAACGCCTTGACCAGCAGTTCGCTCAGGGCCCGCCACTCGTAGCCGACGATGGGTTGGATGGTCATCGCGAAGACCAGCAGTGCCGCCCAGCCCCCGAGGTCCGGGGTGCGGGGCACCTGGCCCTCCTTGCGGGCCTCCTTGCGCCGCTTGTCGGTGGGCTTCTCGGTCTTCTCCCCGCTCATCCGGCGCCCACCAGTTCCGCGGTGGCCTGCACGCTGAACTCCACCAGCCGGGTGACCGCGCTGGACAGCACCGGCAGCGACAGGCCGAAGAGCAGCAGGGTCAGGCCGATCTTGGCCGGGAACATCACGCTCAGCGCGTTGAGCTGGGGGGCGATCTTGGTCAGCAGGGCCAGGCCGATGTCGGCGACGAAGAGCACCGCGATCAGGGGTGCGGCGATCTGCACGGCGGTGACCCAGAACACCTTGAAGGCCGTGACCAGCACGTCGGTGGCGTTCTCGATGTCGGGGGAGGCGCCCAGCGGGAGGGTCTCGAAGCTGGTCAGCAGACCGCCGACGACGACCAGATGCCCGCCGGTGGCGAACAGGAGCATGAAGGCCAGCAGCTGGTGGAACTGGCCGAACACGGTGTTCATCCGCATCGAGATCGGGTCGTAGGCCTGGGCCAGGGCGAACCCGCCGAACACGTCCACCAGCCCGCCGGCAGCCGCCACGGCGCTGAAGATCAGCGAGGTCACGAACCCCATGCCCAGGCCCACGAGCACCTCGCTCAGCGCGGCCAGGCCCAGTTGCAGGCCGGTGCTGGGCAGCGTGGCCCCGGCCTGCAGCGGAGTCACGGCCAGGGCCAGGCCCACCGACAGCCCGACCTTCACGATCACCGGGATGGCCCGGTAGGAGAACGGGGGCGCGACCGTCAGCCACGCCACGATGCGCAGGGAGGACAACAGGCAGATCAGGACCGCATCGCCGGAGGCCGAGATCGTCACGGGCGTGCGCCGATCAGCCCAAGAGGATGGGGACGTAGTCGAACAGGTCCTGGGTGAACGTGACCAGCGTGTGCAGCATCCAGTTGCCCGAGATCAGCAGGGCCACGCCCACCGCGAGCAGCTTGGGCACGAAGGACAGCGTGAACTCCTGGATCTGGGTCATCGACTGGAACAGCGACACGGCGAAGCCGACGACCAGGGAGGTCAGCAGCACTGGCGCCGAGAGCTTCATGGCCAGGATCATCGTCTTCATGGCGATCTCGAGGATCGTGGTGTCGGTCATCAGCCGGACCCGTAGCTGGAGACCAGGGATTCGATCACGAGACCCCATCCGTCGACCAGGACGAACAGCAGCAGCTTGAAGGGCAGCGACACCATCACCGGGGGCATCATCATCATGCCCAGGGCCATCAGCGCCCCGGCGACCACCATGTCGATCACCAGGAACGGCACGAAGATCAGGAACCCGATCGTGAAGGCCTCCTTGAGCTCGGTGAGGATGAAGGCCGGCACCAGCGTCGTGGTCGGAACGTCGGCACGGTTCGCGGGCAGCTCCTGCTTCGACACGGTCGTCAGCAGTGCCAGCTCGTCGTCGTCGGTGTTGTCCAGCATGAACTCGCGCAGCGGTTCGATGCCGTCCTCGAAGGCCTGTTCGGCGGTGACGGTGCCCTCCGTGTAAGGACGGATGCCGTCGTCGTAGATCGCCCCGAGCACCGGGGACATCACGAACAGACTCAGGAACAGGGCGAGGCCGGCCAGGACCTGGTTCGGCGGGGTCTGCTGCAGGCCCAGGGCGTTTCGGGTCAGGCCGAGCACGATGAGGATCTTGGTGAAGCTGGTGCAGGTGAGCAGCACCGCGGGGGCCACCGACAGCAGGGTCATCCCCAGGATCACCACGATCGCGGTGCTGGGCTGGTTGGTGAGGTCGTTCAGCTCGACGGTGACCGAGTTGGCCGGTCCGGAGGGCCCCGTGGGCCCGGTCGGCTCGGCGGCGGGGCTCGCGGGGGCGCCGGACGCGTCGGGGGCGTCGGGTTCGGCCTGGACGGCAGCCGGGTTCGCGGCTGCCGCGGGGACGTTCGCGGAGGTAGTTGTACTCGGGCTTGGCGGGGTCGTCGTCGCGCCCGT
>JBAVKQ010000040.1:0-30928 GCA_049688395.1 Candidatus Nanopelagicales bacterium | reverse complement strand
CACGGGGCCCGACGGTCGATCCGAGCACACCGGCCGCGGCTCCGGCCGCCACCCCCAGCACGGCTGCCGGCGGGGCGAAGTAGCGCAGCGCCGAACTGCCCGAGGCGGTCTGCGGGTGCCGGCGCATGACCTCCCGGCGCCACCGCCCGTAGTGGTAGTACTGGCGGGCCAGGCTGGTCGCGTCCGGGCGCGGCCGGTAGGTGACCACCAGCTCGGGGGTGAACCACACCAGCCCACCGGTGTCGCGGATCCGGTGGTTCATCTCCCAGTCCTGGGCGCGCAGGAAGCTCTCGTCGTAGCCGCCCACCCGACGCAGCGCGGTCTTGCGGAAGCAGCCGAGGTAGACCGTCTCGGCCGGGCCCGCGCCGCCACCGACGTGGAACGCCGCCGATCCCACGCCCAGCGTGCTGGTCATGGCCCGGGCGACGGCCTGCTCGAAGGGGGTCTCACCGGTCGCCTGCATGATCCCGCCGACGTTGTCGGCTCCGGTCCGGGCCAGTGTGGCCACCGCCGTGGACACGTAGCCCGGCGAGAGGATCGCATGACCGTCCACACGCACCACGACCTCGTAACGCGAGGCGGCGACAGCGGCGTTCAGGCCAGAGGGCGTGTGCCCGCTCGGGTTCGGGACCAGCACGATGCGATCATCGAGCTGGGCCAGGCGACGGGCCACCTCGTCGGTCCGGTCCGATGAGGGTCCCAGGGCCAGCACGATCTCCAGCGGGCCTGCCCAGTCCTGGGTGAGGATGCCGCTGACCGCCTCGGTCAGGTGCCGCTCCTCGTCGAGCACCGGCATGACCACCGACACGCCGTCGGGCCATGCGGCCTCCGCGGATTCGCCCATGCGCGCGACGGTATCGGAGCGCGGGCCGGGAGGCACCATCCGGGCCCCGACCGGTGTCCGCGTGGTGGGAGGTGCACACCGGCCGCGTCGTCGGCTCAGTAGGTGCTTCGTGCCCTCGATGGGCGATCGCCCCGGGCCGGCCGATGAGCCGCCACGCATCCAGATGGAGTTGCCTGTCCACCAGCACGGCGCCTTCTGCCCCACTCTCAGCGCAGAAACGCTCCGCCTGTCAGACCCCGGCCCTACTGTCGAGGTCCCGCAGCACCCGCGGGGTGCGTAACGAGAGCGGGGTGCAGAGCAAGGGGACGCGATGGCCGACGATCAAGGACTGCCCATCTGCCTGACGTTCCCGTGCGCGCCGGCGCCGGGGGCCCGGGCCGTCCGGCACCGCGTGGACATCGACGTCGGCTGGTCGGTGGACACCGGGCACGACGAGGCCCTGGAACGCATCGCCGCGGCGCTGGGCGGGGGTGCCAGCTGCATGGATGCGCTGCGCGCCGTGCTCCCGGGCCTGCGGACGTGGTGGCAGCGAGCCCGCCGCGAGACCGGGTCGCTCATCCACAGCCCGGACCGCGCGGCGACCTGGGTGAGCAGCGAGGGGACCCAGCGCTGCTGCCCGGCGCACGGGTTCGTGCACCCACAGCAAGCCGCCGAACACACGCGCAGCGTGCCCCATGTGGCGGCCGTGACCGGGGTCGCGGTTCGTGACCTGCGGGCGGCCGTCACCGGCCTGGGACCCGTCGCGCAGCGCGCCGGGTCGCCACCTGAGCCGGTCGACCAACTCACCGCACAGGCCTGGGAGTGCGGACTGCACCCCGACTGGGTCGCCCAAGTACGGACCGCGTTGGCGGCCGAGGTACGACCCGCGGGCGCGGGTCCGACCGGCGGGCCGGTGAGCCTCGGACTGCTGCTTGCCATCTGGCAGACCGGCGCCGACCCGAAGTGGCTGATCCGGCACCAGGTCGATGACGACACCCGACAGTGGCTGGCCTGGACCGCCACTGATCTCGACGCCGAGCATCCACAGGCACGAGAGGCCTGGTTGGCCACAGGCGCCCGGCGCAGCGACGTCGTGGTGCTGTCCGAGGCGGGCTACCAGGCCCACACCGCGATCCAGATCGCCGGCACCTGGCGGATGTCGGTGCCCGGCACCGCGAAGGTGATGGCTCGCTGGAGCGAACTGGGCTACCGACCCACGGCCGAGCAGTTCGGTTCGGTGGCCGGGCTCGGGGTGGGCTATCCACCCGGCCCGCCGGCTGTCTCGGCGGTCGAACGGGTGGCGCACGCCCTCGGCGCGAAGCGACCGACCCCGGCGCAGCGCACCGCGTGGGCGATGGACCTGATCCGCTGCGGCACGGTGCCCGACACCGTGGCGATGCTGCGCGCCTCCCGGAGGGCGGGCAGCGCTCAGAGCTCGGCGCATCCCGGCGCAGGGGTGCACCGGCCACCGGTCCGGGCAAGCGCCGATGTCAGACCCCGGGGCTAGCGTCGCCGACGTCCCCTCGGGGGCACCGCAGCACCCGGCGATCCGAGCCGGGACGATTCGAGGGGAGCACGCATGGCCAGGGACCGCACCGGATACGAACAGGTGCTGCGCGCGGTGGGCGTGTGCATCAGCACCCGGATCCCGTTCCTGCTGTGGGGCGAACCGGGGGCCGGCAAGACCGCGGTGATCGAGTCCGCCACCGAGTCGGGCTGGCACGTGGAGACCCTGATCTGCTCGCACTACGAGCCCAGCGACTTCGCCGGTCTGCCCGTGGTCAACAACGGGCGCGTCGACCTCGCGCCTCCACAGTGGGCTGTCCGGGTGGCCGATGAGCCCAGACCGAGCATCGTCTTCTTCGACGAATGGACCACCGCGTCGCCGGCCGTGCAGGCCGCCGCGCTGCGGCCGCTGACCCACGGCCAGGTCGGCGCCCTGCACCTGCCCGAGCGGGTGTCGTTCGGGGCGGCAGCGAACCCAGCCGACGTGGCCGCTTCTGGCTGGGAGCTCGCCGCCCCCACCGCCAACCGGTTCGTGCACCTGGAGTGGAACCTGCCGCTGGACGTGTTCTCGGAGTCCCTGGTCACCGGGACCTGGCCGCGGATCGAGGTGCCATCCCTGACTGAGGACTACCCGCAGCGGCTGGCCGCGCGCCGAGCCCAGGTGGCTGCCTTCCTGGCCGTGCGGTCCGCCCAGCTCTCGGCGGTGCCCAAGGACGCCGCCTCGCGCGGCCGCGCCTTCCCCACGCCACGGACCTGGGACTACACCGCGCGTTTACTGGCCGCGGCGGACCCGGCCGACCTCGAGACCCTCCGGCTGCTCGTGCACGGGGCGATCGGAGCGCCCACGGGGCACGAGTTCCTGGCCTGGCTCAGCTCCCTGGACCTGCCCGACCCGGAAGCCCTGCTGGCCGACCCCGGCGGCGACCAGTTGGCTGGGCTGCGCGCCGACCGGGTGCACGTCAGCCTGCAGGGGGTGCTCGCGGCCGTGGCGACCCGCATGTCGGCCACGCGTTGGGAGGCGGCGATGGAGATCTGCGTCCGGGCCGCCGAGCTCTCCGGCCTGGATCCGGCGGTGCCCGTCGCACGCAGCCTGCTGCGGATCCGGCCCGCGCGAACGACCCTGCCCCCTGGCCTGTCGGTGTTCGCCGGTCCTCTGGCCCTGGCCGGGTTGCTGCCGTCATGAACGGGCTCGATCGGGAATCGGCGGACCTGATCGCCGCGGCGAAGCTGTGGCTGATCAGCCCGCCGACTCCCGGGGGTCGGGCGACCGGGGACATGCCCTACCTGTCGGCGGCGCTCTACGCCCTCGCCCCGGTGCCCACCGAGCAGGTGGCGAAGATGGCCACCGACCTCGCGTGGCGCCTCTACGTGAACCCGCAGTGGCTGCTGGACCCGGTCCCCGACATCGCGGAGGTGGGCCGCGAACTGGCTCACCAGATCTGGCACCTGCTGGCTGACCATGGCGGGCGCGCCCACGACCTCGGGGTGTCCGGGGCGACCTCGCGCGCCTGGCGGGCAGCCGCGGACGTGACGATCCATCCGATCCTCGAGAGCCTGCCCCGCGAACCGCACACCGCCGGCCCGGTGGCATCCCGCAGCGCGGCACCGGTCGGCAGGGCCGGGCATCGTGCCCACCCCGGTGGAGCAGGCACTCCTGCGCACGTCATGGCAGCCCGCGAGGCGGCGTTCGGTGACCAGCATGTGGTCGTGTCTGCCACGTCCCTGGGGCTACCGCCGGGGCTCTCAGCCGAGGAGTACTTCGCGATGCTCTCGGGCCTGCCCGCGGCCGGCGCCGAGCCGGACGTCGATCCCGCCTGGGAGTCCGGCGGTGGCGACCAGGGGTCAGGACCCGATCCGTCCTGCGGCAGCGGCTGCGACGGGCTGCACCGGCGCTACGAGCTGCCCGAGACGGCCGAGCAGGGCGGCTTGAGCGCGGTCGCCGGTGCAGCGATCCGCCGCACGGTGGCGATCTCGATGCGCGACTCGGTGGGCCAGGGCAGCCTCCCGGGCCAGTGGCAGCGCTGGGTCGAGCAGGTGCTCGACCCGATTGTGGACTGGCGCAACGTGCTGCACGCCGCGGTCCGTCGGGGGCTGGGGTGGGCACATGGCCACACCGACTACACCTACACCCGGATCTCGCGGCGCCAAGCCGGCGCGGGGCCGGTGATCCTGCCCGCGCTGCGCCGCCCGGTCCCGCGGGTGGGGATCGTGGTGGACACCTCAGGCAGTGTGGACGACGGGCTGCTCGCCCAGGCCCTCGGCGAGATCGACGGCGTACTGGGGACGCTCGGGGTGCCCGACCCGCAGGTCAGCGTGCTGGCCGTCGACGCGGCAGTACAGACCGTGTCGGCCATCCGCAGCGCCCGGGCGATCCCACTGGCCGGCGGTGGGGGTACGAACATGTCGCTGGGGATCGCCGCGGCGCAGGAGCTGCGACCCCGTGTCGAGGTGATCATCGTGCTCACCGACGGCTGGACCGACTGGCCCGCCCGGCCCACCCCGGTGCCGGTGATCGCCGTGCTGATCGGCCGGGAGCGAGCCGCACTGCCCAGCACACCGGACTGGATCCAGCGCGTGGAATGCGTCCGATGACGCCGAGAGCACCACCCGACCTGGGTCGCGCGGAGGTGCCGCCCTCAGCGCCGCGGTGGCGGGGGAGCGGACGCGAGGCCCGAGCCAGAGCCGAACACGGCATCCACGACCCGCCGCGACGCGTGTCCGTCCTCCCAGGTGGTGAACCTCGCCTGCCAGTCCGCGTACCGGGCGCCGAACTCGGTCACCAGGCCCGGGAGGTCCGCCAGGCGTGCCACCACCTCGGCGGAGGTGGCCAGGATCGGGCCGGGGGCCTGCGCCTCGAAGTCCAGGTAGAAGCCCCGCGACTCCCGGTAGTCGGCCAGGTCGGGGGTGAGGAACAGGATCGGCCTGCCGGTCACGGCGAAGTCGAACATCAGCGAGGAGTAGTCCGTGAGCAGGGCATCGGCTGCGATCAGCAGGTCGGTCACGTCGGGGTACCGGGTGACGTCGAGCGCACCCCCGGCGATCGATGCGTCGTGCGCGCCATGGGTGTGCGAATGGCCACGGAAGGCCAACCGCCACCCCTCGGGCAGCCGGTTGCTCGGGTCCAGGTAGTTCACGGGCGCGAACTGGCCCGCCGCGGTGCGCCGACCCGTGCGCCAGGTGGGTCCGTAGAGCAGGAGCCGCTCGTCGGGGTCCGGGACACCGAGCCCCTCGCGGATCGCCTGGCGCTCCTCGTCGCTCGCGGTGACCAGACGATCGTTGCGCGGATAGCCCACCGGCAGGATCGTCCCCCGGTACCCGAACGCACCACCGAGGGTCGCGACGCTGAACTCGTTGGCGGCCACCAGGTAGTCCCACGCCGCAGCCTCGCGGTCGTAGAGCGCGAGGAAATCGTCGTTGATCGTGCCCGGTGCCATGTCATGGGCCAATCTCTTGAGCGGGGTGCCATGCCAGGTCTGGCAGTACACCTGACCCGGGGCCTTGCGGAAGAATCGCGGGAAGTTCGTGTTGTTGACCAGGTACCGGCTGGTCGCCAGCGCCTCGAGCCACTGCGCCGAGCCGTGCAGGACCCCCCGCGTGCCCGCGGGCGCCGGAAGGTCCGGGCGGCTGACCGTCCACAGGATCTCCAGGGCGGTCCCCCGATCGACGAGCTCGCGCTGGATGCCCAGCGGGTTGTCGCCGATCATCTTGCCCGCGAAGGACTCGAACAGCACCACATCACGCAGTGACTGGCCCTGGGCGCGGCGCAGCCGCACGGAGCGCTCCAGTTCCAGCCGGCGCCGGTCCAGTGCGCTGCGCACCCGGGCAGGCGAGTACCGAGCAGCCGCCCGCGTGCGCGTCATGGGCAGCTCCCGTCCGGGGGGTGGGCCTGGCGTGGTAGGCGACGCAGCTCGAGCGGCTGCACGAGGACCATCAGGCCATACGGTACGCATCGCCAGGCGGTATGCCCCGGCGAGCGGCGGGCGTCGCCCGGCGCCCCCACCCGGGCCCTACTTGAGCAGTTGCCGTCCGATCACCATGCGCTGGATCTGGTTGGTCCCCTCGTAGATCTGGGTGATCTTCGCATCGCGCATGTAGCGCTCGACGGGGTTGTCGCGCACGTACCCTGCGCCACCGAACACCTGCACCGCGTCGGTGGTGACCTCCATGGCGATGTCCGAGGCGTAGCACTTGGCCGCCGCACCGTAGAAGGTCAGGTCCGGGGCGCCCCGCTCGCTGCGCGCGGCCGCGCAGTAGGTCAACGCCCGGGCAGTCTCGACCTTCATGGCCATGTCGGCGAGCAGGAACTGCACCCCCTGGAAGGACCCGATCGACTTGCCGAACTGCTTGCGGTCCTTGGCGTAGGCCACCGCGGCGTCCAGGGCGCCCTGGGCGATGCCCAGCGCCTGGGCCCCGATCGTCACCCGGGTGTGGTCCAGGGTGCGCATCGCCGTGGTGAACCCGGTGCCGGGCTCCCCCACGATCCGGTCGGCCGGGATCCAGCAGTTGTCGAACAGGATCTCGCGCGTCGGTGAGCCGTGGATCCCCAGCTTGCGCTCGGGAGTGCCCAGGGCGAACCCGGGGTCGTCGGCGTGCACCACGAACGCCGAGATACCCCCAGGGCCCTTCTCCGGCTCGGTGACGGCCATCACCGTGTAGTACTTCGAGATCCCCGCATTGGTGATCCACGACTTCTGCCCGTTGAGCACCCAGCCACCGTCCCCGGCCACCGCCCGGCACTTCATCGACCCCGCGTCCGAGCCGGCCTCGCGCTCGGACAGCGCGTAGGAGAACATCGCCTCCCCGCTGGCCACCTGCGGAAGGTAGCGCCCGAGCAGCTCGTCGGAGGCCCCCACGATCAGCGGCATCGTGCCCAGCTTGTTGACCGCGGGGATCAGCGAGCTGGACGTGCAGACCCGGGCCACCTCCTCGATGACCAGGCAGGCGGCCAGCGCGTCGCCGCCCTGGCCACCGAACTGCTCGGGGATGTGGATCGCGTGGAAGTCGTTGGCGCGCAGCGCCTCGTAGACGTCCCAGGGGAACTCACCGGTCTCGTCGATCTCGGCAGCGCGCGGGGCGATCTTGTCCTCGGCCAGCTCGCGGACCGCCGCCCGGAGCATCGCATGCTCCTCGGGGAGGGTGAAGGCATCGAAATCGGGGTTCGGGGTGAGCGCCATGGCCACAGGCTACGCGCGGGCCCGCCAGTGCCCGCAGCGGCCCCGGACCGCCCGCCTAGACTCCCAGCCGTGAGCGAACCCTTGCGGATCACCGTCATCGGCACCGGCTACCTCGGTGCCACCCACGCCGCCGCGATGGCCGAGTCGGGCTACGAGGTCCTGGGCGTGGACGTCGACCCGACCAAGATCGCAGCCCTGGCCCGCGGCGAGGTGCCCTTCTTCGAGCCCGGCCTGTCCGAGCTGCTGGAGTCGAACGTCGCCGCCGGCCGGCTGCGCTTCACCACCGACATCGCCGAGGCCGCCGACTTCGGTGACATGCACTTCATCGGGGTCGGCACGCCGCAGCACCCGCGTACCAATGCCGCGGACCTGTCCCAGCTCGACGCCGCCGTCGGCGCGCTGGCCCCGCTGCTGCGTCGGCCGTGCTCGGTGGTCGGCAAGTCGACGGTCCCGGTGGGCACCGCGGTGGGCGTGCGCGAGCGTCTGCACGCGCTGGCCCCGGCCGGCACCGACGTGGACCTGATCTGGAACCCGGAGTTCCTGCGCGAGGGGTTCGCGGTGGCCGACACGTTGACCCCCGACCGGATCGTGATCGGGGTGGCCCAGCCCGCAGCCCCCGGGGAGCCCCCCGGCCGCGACGAGGAGGTCATGCGCCGGGTGTACGCCCCGATGATCCAGTGGGGCGCACCGTTCCTGGTGATGGACTACGCCACCTCCGAGCTGGTCAAGGTGGCGGCCAACAGCTTCCTGGCCACCAAGATCTCGTTCATCAACGCGATGGCCGAGGTGTGCGAGGCGACTGGCGCCGACGTGAAGCTGCTGGCCGAGGCGATCGGCCACGACGACCGGATCGGGCCGAAGTTCCTGCGCGCCGGCATCGGGTTCGGCGGCGGGTGCCTGCCCAAGGACATCCGCGCGTTCATGGCCCGCGCCGGCGAACTCGGGGTGTCTGATGCCCTGGGCTTCCTGCGCGACGTCGACGGGATCAACAACCGCCGGCGCGCCTCGACCGTCGCCCTGGCCCGGGAGCTGGTCGGTGGGCGTTTCGTCGGCAAGCGGATCACGGTGCTCGGCGCGGCCTTCAAGCCCGACTCCGACGACGTGCGCGACTCCCCCGCGCTGGACATCGCCGCGGCCATCTACACCACAGGCGGCGACGTGGTCGTGCACGACCCGCAGGCGCTGGCCAACGCCCGGATCGCCTACCCGCCGATGACCTACACCCAGGACATCGGCGCAGCCCTCACCGACGCGGACCTGGTCCTGCTGGGCACCGAGTGGCGCGACTACACCGAGCTCGACCCGTTCGACGTGGTGCACCTGCCCACGACGCCGTTGATTCTCGACGGTCGCAACGCCCTGGACGCAGCGCGCTGGCGTGCTGCCGGCTGGTCCTACCGCGGGCTCGGCCGGCCCTCGGCCTGAGCCGGGCCGCAGCCCAGGAGCACGATGGGGACGTGGACCTGACCGCGGTTCTGGTGGCCGTGGTGGTGCTCGCCCTGGGCTTCGACCTGACCAACGGCTTCCACGACTCGTCGAACTCGCTGGCCGCTCCGGTGGCCACCCGTGCGATGACCCCACGCCAGGCCCTGGTCGTCACCGCCACGTTCACCCTGCTCGGCCCGATCGTGGCAGGGACCGCGGTGGCCGACACCGTCGGCGGGTTGATCACCGTCGGCAGCAAGGACATCCTCGCCATCCTGCTCGCCGCGCTGATCGCCAGCACCACCTGGAATCTGCTGACCTGGCGGTTCGCGCTGCCGTCGTCGTCCTCGCACGCGCTGGTCGGTGGCCTGGTCGGCGCCGCCCTGGTCCTCGGCGGATCGAGCTCGGTGAACTGGGGCCGGTTCGACGGTTGGCGACCGGCCGGTGTCGCGGGGGTGCTGGTGGCGTTGGCGATCTCCCCGCTGCTCGGCGCGATCGCGGGGTGGCTCGCCGAGGCCGCCGGGCGCCGGGCGCTTCGCCGGGCCGACCGCGCCATCACGGGCCCGCTCGAACGGGGTCAGTGGGTCACCTGCGCGTCGCTGGCCTTCGCGCACGGCAGCAACGACGCCCAGAAGACGATGGGCCTGATCACCCTCGCCCTGCTGTCGGCCGGATCGTTGACGAGCTTCGTGGTGCCGCTGTGGGTGAAGGTCGCCTGCGCTGCTGCGATGACCCTGGGCACCACCCTCGGCGGCTGGCGGATCGTGCGCACGCTGGGCCGCGGCATCTACCGGATCCGCCCGCTGGACGGCCTGGCCAGCCAGGGCTCGGCGACCTTCGTGATCGGCACCGCCGCAGCCCTGGGCGCTCCCGTGAGCACGACTCACGTGGTGGCTTCCGCTGTCGTGGGGGTCGGCGGCGCCCGACGCCGACGGCACGTTCGCTGGCCAGTCGTGCGCGAGATGATGCTCGCGTGGGTCGTGACCCTACCCGGCTGCGCGGCGATCGCCGCGCTGATCGCCACCCTGGAAGGAGTGCTGCGATGAGGTCGCACTGGTTCCTGCCCGAGACCCCCGATGTCCTGGGCACGCTGGCCGCGCAGGCCGACGTCACCGTGGAGGGGATCACCGCCTTCGCGGCGTGGGCGCACGGCGATGCCGCGGCGGAGTCCGCAGTCCGGGCCGCCGAGCACCGGGCCGACACCCTGCGCCGCGAGCTGCAAGTCCAGTTGCGCCGGGCCTTCAGCACCCCGCTGGACCAGGAGGACCTCTACAGCCTCTCCGAACTGCTCGACGCCGTGTTGAACTGCGCCAAGAACGTGGTCCGCGAGGCCGACAGCCTCGGCCTGCGCCCGGACCCTGCTGCGGCTGGGCTGGCCGACGACCTCGCCGAGGGGTTGAGCCACCTACGGGTCGCCCTGGCTCACCTGACCGGCGACGGGGACACCGCGACCCGCGAGGCCGATGCGGCCCTGGCTGCGCAGCGGCGGATGGAGAAGGCCTACCGGGCGGCGATGCACGCACTGCTAGCCGAGGACGACCTGCGGCGCACCATCGCGCTGCGCGAGCTCTACCGGCGGATCCTGGAGACCGGCGAGCGCCTGGCGCTGGTGGCCGAGCGGGTCTGGTACGCGGTGGTCAAGGAGAGCTGAGTCAGGGCTGAGTCGGCCGTGCGTCAGGGCTGGGTCGGCCGTGGCTCAGGCGTTGAACTCCTCGCGCAGCCGCTGACCCTTGGCCTGGGACGCCACCCGCAGGCCGGCCCGGTAGGCGTCCATGTCCGGCCACAGCCGCGGGTCGGACAGGCCCAGGATCCGCGCGGCGAGCAGCCCGGCGTTGCGCGCCTGACCGATGCCCACGCAGGCCACCGGAACGCCGGCGGGCATCTGCACGATCGAGAGCAGCGAGTCCATCCCGTCCAGAGTCCGCAGCGGCACCGGCACCCCGATGACCGGCAGGGCGGTCACCGAGGCCAGCATCCCGGGGAGGTGCGCCGCCCCGCCCGCGCCGGCGATGATCACCTTCAGTCCACGATCGACCGCGCTGCGACCGTAGTCGAGCATCTCGTCGGGCATCCGGTGGGCCGAGACGACGTCGACCTCGTGCGGGATGCCGAAGTCGCGCAGCGCCTGGGCCGCATCGGCCATGACCACCCAGTCGGAGTCCGATCCCATCACCACCCCGACCAGGGCCGGGGATCCGGTCTGCACCTCACTCATCGATCACTCCCGTCAGGTAGTCGGCGGCGTGGTGCGCCCTGGCCAGCAGGGCGTCCAGGTCCTGGCCGTACACGGTCACGTGCCCGATCTTGCGCCCCGGGCGCACATCCTTGCCGTACAGATGCACGCGCAGGCCGGGGTCCCGAGCCATGACGTGCTTGTAGGCGCTGTACATGTCGGGATGCTCCCCACCGAGCACGTTGACCATCACCGTGTAGGGGGCGCGTGCCGCCGGGGCGCCCAATGGCAGGTCCAGGACGGCGCGCAGGTGGTTCTCGAACTGGCTGGTGACCGCACCGTCGATGCTCCAGTGCCCGCTGTTGTGCGGCCGCATCGCCAGCTCGTTGACCAGCACGCCCTCGGGGGTGTCGAACAGCTCCACGGCCAGCATCCCGACCACGTCCAGCGCCTCGGCGATCCGCAGGGCCACCTGCTGGGCAGCCAGGGCGTGCTCGTCGGAGAGCCCCGGGCAGGGTGCCACGACCTCGGTGCAGATGCCGTCGGTCTGCACGGTGCGGACCACCGGGTAGACCGCCACCTGCCCCGACGGGGAGCGGGCCACCTGCGCGGCCAGCTCCCGGGTGAACGGCACGTAGGCCTCGACCAACCATTCCACGCCGGGCGCCAACGGATTCTCGGCGAGCACCTCGGCGGCCTCCGCCGGCCCGCGCAGCACCCACACACCGCGACCGTCGTAGCCGCCGCGCGAGACCTTGAGGACCACGGGCCAGCCCTGCGCAGCAGCGAACCGGTCCACGTCGTGGGGTGCCGCGACCACCGCCCAGGCCGGGCACGGGACCCCGGCGGCGTTGATCGCCGCGCGCATGTGCACCTTGTCCTGGGCGTGGGCCAGGGCCGCGGGTCCGGGCCGCACCGTGATCCCGGCCGACACCAGATCGGCCAGGATCGCCTGCGGGACGTGCTCGTGATCGAAGGTGACCACGTCGCAGCCCGCAGCGAACGCCGCGACCGCCGCCGGGTCGTCATGGGCCCCCCACCGCAGGTCACCACCCCCGCGGGCGGCCGATTCCCTCGGTCCGGCGGCGAGCACGCGCAACCCCACGCCCAGGGCCAGGGCAGCCTCCTGGGTCATCCGGGCGAGCTGGCCGCCACCGATCATGCCCACCACAGGAAAGCCATGGGCAGGGCCCTGCCCATTCACCGGGTCGCCGCCGTTCGCCACGCGGGCAAGACTATCGCCCGCGCCGGGGCACTATCGTGGGCGCGTTGCCGGCCCGGGCGAGGAGGAGCACCGATGTCCGCAGTTGTGCCGGACCCTGCCCCGGCCCCCGACGGTCAGGACCTGCGCGCCCTGGCCGCGCAGTTCGGGCTGACCTCGACCTCCAAGCGCCAGCCGATGGGCAGCTACCTGGCCGAGCTGTACTCCCGCCGCGACTTCGTCGTGGCCATGGGGACCGGGCGCAGGAGCGCGCAGTACCGCGACACCTCGCTGGGCCGGCTGTGGCAGGTGATCGGGCCCATCCTCAACGCGATCGTCTACTACTTCATCTTCGGGGTGCTGCTGCAGACGAGCAAGGGCGTGGACAACTTCCCGGCCTTCCTGATCATCGGGGTCTTCACCTTCACGTACACCCAACGGGTGGTGACCGGCTCGACCAAGTCGATCGCCAACAATCGCGGGATGATCCGGGCCATCCACTTCCCACGGGCCGTGATGCCCCTGTCGGTCATCGTCCAGGAGGTCCAGCAGCAGGTGGTGTCCCTGGGTGTCCTGGGCATCATCGTGCTGCTCACCGGCGAGCCACTGACCTGGCTCTGGCTCGGTGTCCTGCCGATCCTCGTGCTTCAGAGCATCTTCAACACCGGCCTGGGCATGATGGTCGCCCGCTGGACCGCAGCCAGTCGCGACGTCGCGCAGTTGGTGCCCTTCGTGATGCACACCTGGCGCTACCTGTCCGGGGTGATGTTCAGCATCCCGGTGTTCACCGCCGATCTGGCCCCCTGGGTCAAGGACGTCCTGTACCTGAACCCGATGACCGGATATCTGGAACTCATGCGCGGCTGCCTGCTGAGCGACTACCCCGTACCGGCCTGGCTGTGGGCGCTGGCCGCTGGTTGGGCAGTGCTGTTCCTGGTGGTCGGCTTCGTCCTGTTCTGGCGAGCTGAGGAGACCTACTCGCGTGGCTGAGCAACGCCCGGAGCTGCCGGAGCCGACCGTGGTCTGCGATGACCTGCACGTGGTCTACCGCGTCGTCGGACAGTCCGGCGGGGGGTCACCGGGGCTGGCGCTGCGCCGGATGCTTCGGCGGCAGAGCGATCGGACAGTCTTCCGCAGGGTGCACGCAGTGCGCGGCGTGTCATTCGTGGCCCGGCAGGGAGATGCGATCGCCCTCATCGGGCGCAACGGGTCCGGGAAGTCCACCCTGCTGCGCGCCATCGCCGGCCTGCTGCCCGCGGAGACCGGGGCCGTGTACACCTCCGGCCGGCCCGCCCTGCTCGGCGTCAACGCTGCCCTGATGCGCGACCTGCCCGGTGAGGACAACATCCTGCTGGGCGCCATGGCGATGGGAATGACCCGCGAGGAGGCCCTGGCTCGCCGGGAGTGGATCATCGAGTTCGCCGAGTTGGGGGACTTCATCAGCTTGCCGATGACTGCGTACTCCTCGGGCATGGCCGCCCGCCTGCGGTTCGCGATCGCCGCGTCGATCGGCCACGAGATCCTGATGATCGACGAGGCGCTGGCCACCGGCGACGCGGAGTTCCGCCGCCGCAGCGAGCGGCGGATCATGGAGCTGCGCGCGGACGCCGGCACCGTCTTCCTGGTCTCGCACTCGCTGGGCGTGGTCCGCAGCACCTGCAACCGGGCGATCTGGTTGGAGAAGGGCCAGGTCGTGATGGACGCCGAGGCCAACGAGGTCGTCGACGCCTACGAGGCGCTCTACGACCCGGAGCTGGAGGCACTCGAGCGCAAGCGGCGGCGGGCCAAGCGCCGCCGGGACCGCCGCACGGAGCAGCTGCGCGCCCAGGACGACACCGAGCCGGAGTGAGCAACGGTCGGCACCCGATGATCACCGTCCTGGGAGCTCGAACTCCGAGGGGGTCGGGAAGTACTGGCCGAGAAAGTCGCGGATCGCACGGCCCCGCTGCTCGGCGGGAACGGGACCCTCGGCGTCGTTGAGGCAGAACGTGTCCGCCCACCTCGAATCCAGCTGGGCGCGCATCTGTCCCTGCGCCTCGGGCTGCCCCACGTTGAAGTACTTGTAGCGAACGCCCCGGCTGTCGATGGCCCTGCCCCAGGCGTGGCCGACCTGGCTGTGCAGACGCTCCGGGACGAAGTCGGTTCCGCTGCGCAATTGGCTGGACCAGGTGCGCTCGAACTCCTCGGGCAGCTGCTGCTCGAGTGCGAACATCACCTGCTTGGCGATCGCGTACGGACCATGCTGGAGGTTGCGGCGGCGGAGCCTGCCGGTGAGCTGCTCGACGAGGTCGAAGGTGTGGTTGCGCGCGGCTGACAGCGGCGACTCGTCGCTGACATCGGCAGCCTCGGAGGTCGTCCGGGTGAAGTAGCACCGCGGCTGGCCATTGCCGTCGAACCACAACTCCGCGCCCGTTCGCCGCCCGAGGAAGAAGTCGTCGTTCAAGTACAGGAAGTGATCGGCGATCCCCGGGATGTGGTGCAACCTCGCGGCAAGGGCGTGCGAGTTGAAGGTTGGCAGACGCCCCACGCCATCGAACAGTTCACCGTGGTCGACCACCGAGATCCGCGGGCAGTCACGGTCGAGCCAGTCGGGCACCTGCTGGTCCGTAACGAGGTAGACGTGCCGAATCCACGGGGCGAACTGGCTCAGGGAACGCAACGAGTACCTGAGCTCGTCGTGCTGACGGAACCGGGCCTCGTCGGCTGACTCGTGTCCCGTCTGCACGCCCAGCGCACGCAGGACATGGTCGCGGCGGCCCCGCCATGCGCGGTCCGCGTCGTCGACCCAGAGATACACCGCGTCGACCGGGAAGGTGACCTCCCCGATGTCGGTGCTCAGGAAGGCCTCGACAGTAGGCAGGTCGTGCCCGGTGCGCGCCTGCTTCGAGCGCGTGGGCGCATCGAACCGGATCGTGGAGGCGTACGAGTTGCTGAGCACCGCCTCGTGCGTGCCGCGCTCGCCGGGCGCCCAGAACTCGACAGCCACCGCACGGAGGGCATCCCTGGCGTCGGCCACGTTCACAGCCCGCTGCCGACGGTGGATCCACACCTGATCAGGATGGTCGCGCTGGACCCTGCCCGCGGCTTGGACCGGGACGCTGTGGAACCGGCGCGGACCCGGCCAACTCACCGCCAGGTCCTCCGAGCCCCGAGCCAACGCAACCAGCAAATCGGACCGCCGCTCTACCGGGACTGCAAGCCGGATGTTGGACGGCTCCGGGGCGGGGATGAAGACGAACGGCAACTCATTGGAGGTGAGTACCGCCAGCAGTGACCCGACCACTGTGCGCTCCATGCCCAGCACCTGGTCGTGCATGGGCAGCGCCAGGGTGGGTGGCGCGGTTGTGTAGGTGTGCGTGAGCGCACGCACCAGATTGACGGGAGTGACCAGGGCAACCTGGGCCGCCTCCGGCAGCGCCCGATAGGTCCGCTGGGCACGGTCGCGCCCGCGCCCAGTCATCACGTCGGCCAGCATAGGGCAACCGGCATTGCCGCCACGGCAGGCGAGCGGCGCTCGCCACGGGTGCCCCGGACTATAGTCTCCTCCGCAGCGACCCGACACTGCCGAGGAGAGGTCCTTAACGTGGCCGAGGCCCCCAATCTCGTCCTCCATCTGGGCGCGCACAAGACTGGGACGTCACTGCTCCAGCGGTACATGAAGAGCCGACCCGAGGAACTGGCAGGTATGCGCGCCGTCGCGCTCTCGCGCGACCAACTCTCGGCCACCATCTCGTGGGGGACGATCCCGCAGGAGCACCCGGAGCGGCTTCGCGAGGCGGTCCTGGCGGCGAGTCGGGCGCGCCTCGTGGTCCCCGAGCGATCACGCGCCCACCGCCTGCGACGGCGACTCGGGCGCGGACCGGCCTCGGTCAAGACCGTGATCGTCTCGATCGAGAACGCGCTGGGCCGGCCCTTCGGGGGCTCCGGATCCCTGTATCCCGCTGCGGCCGCCAGCGCCCAGGGCCTGCGCAGGAGCGTCGGCGAGTTCGCACCCCGAATCGTCTACTACATCCGCTCCCAGGAGGAGTTCGTCGAGAGCTATTACCTGCAGACCGTTCATCAGGGGGGCACGGCCAGTTTCGACCAGTGGCTGTCCACCATCGACACGACTGCCATCTCGTGGGTACCGGTCATCGAGGCGTTGGCTGATGCGTTCGGACCAAGCCACGTGGTGGTGCGGGACTTCACCGAGATCCGCCAGGGCCAGAACGCCTTCATCACGAACTTCCTGCGACTCTGTGATCCCGACCTGCACCCGTCCGTTGACTACAGGCGCCCGCACAACCTCTCGATCTCCCAGCAGGGCCTTGACCTGGCACTTGCGATGAACCCCCTGCTGATCAGGGCTGACGATCGACATGCAACGCGCAAGTTCCTCCAGGCGCACTTCAACAACACGACCGGCCCCAGACCCGCGCTCCTGAGCGAGGATGCCAAGTCCGCCATCAGGGAGCGGTACGGCAGCCAGAATCGTGACCTGCTTGCGCGTTTCGCAGGTCCCGGCTCGCCCTCGACCTAAGCGATGCACAAGCGGGCGCGCGGACGTGGCGCCGGGCGACTCGTGCCACGCCGCGTGGAGTTCGACCGCGACCGGGCATCCTGCGGACGCAGGGGCGCTATCTTCTGCCCATGGCGACCGGGCAGGCACGACCGAGGGCTGCCTCGAGCCGATCGTTGGTTGCCTCCGGGTGGCGGCGGTTCGCTCGGTTCAGCGGCACAAGGGGGCACCGCGAACACGCGGCCCCGCAGCCGGTGCCCCCACCCCTGCCGCTACCGCTCGGCGATCAGATCAGAATCCGGGAGTCGGCGAACCTGGAAGCGGCTCTGGCTGCGTTCCGGCTCGCCGGCGTGCGGCACTTCCTGATTCCCCGACCCGAACCCCACAACGTGCACATCGGACTCGCGGGGGAGGATGCCACCACGTTCCTCTCCGCCGTGGCCGATGTCGATCCCGACCTGCGGGTCAGTTGGCGCGCGGGCCGCGGCTGGCGCACGGTTGCGGCGCCGGACGCGCTCACGGGGTTAGCCGATGGGGCCTCCATCTTCTGGCTGCACAGCGAGCCACGCGCTGCGAGCACCCGCGGTGTCAAGGATGCGGCCCGGGCTGTCGGCGTACAGCTCTGGCGGCCGGGAACCTCTGGATATCACGAGAGTCCCGTGAACAACCCCTACACGTCCGTGGTGAACCTCGACTCCGCGCCGGTGGCGCACAGGGCCCGCACCGGCCAGCAGGTCAGCACCTTCCCCGTGTTCGCGACCGACGACATCGCCCATGTGGGCTTCGACATCGACGCCGTGTACCTCTGGGTGGACGACGCAGATCCCGCCTGGCGGGCGCGGCGGGACGCCACTCTGCGCGACCTCACCGGTGGGAATCCCGACGACTCGGCCCATGAGGCCCGATTCCGCCAGCACGACGAACTGCGCTACTCCCTGCGCTCCCTGAGCACCTTCGCTCCGTGGATCAGGCACGTGTTCCTGGTGACCGATCAGCAACGCCCGGCGTGGCTGGACTCGGACTGTCCCAGGATCACCGTCGTCGATCACCGAGATCTGCTCGGGGGCGCAGGGCGCCTTCCCACGTACAACTCCCACGCGCTCGCTGCCCGGCTGCACCACATCGACGGGCTGGCCGATCACTACCTCTACCTCAACGACGACGTCTTCTTCGGTCGACGGACCGGAGCCGAGCTGTGGTTCGGCGGCAACGGCCTGCCCCGCTTCCACAACACGATGACGAAGGTGGCGCCCGGTGACCTGGCCGAGCTGCCCACCTATGCGGCGGCTCGCAACCACACGCTCGAGTTGGTCGAGAAGCTCACGGGCCGGGCACGCCGACGCAACCTCCAGCATGGACCGCACGCGATGAGTCGGTCGCTGCTCGAGGAGTTGGAGGCGAGCATCCCGGAGGAGTTCACCCGCACCTGGAACAGCCAGGTCCGGGGAGACCGCGACATCGTCATCGAGTGGCTGCACAACCAGTACGGCTACTGCACGGGGCGGGCGCTGGAGGGCCACGGGGTCAGGTACCGATACTTCAACCTCGGGCACCCCGAGGTCGAGGCGCAGCTGCTCGAGGCGAGCACCAACATGCCCGACACCTTCTGCATCAACGACGCCGAGGGGGACCGGACGACCGCGCAGCGGGAACAGTCGATCCGCTCCTTCCTCGAGCCGCTGCTGCCCGAGCCCTCGGAGTTCGAGCGACGCTCACCGCTCGAACCGTGACCTCCCAGGCAGGGCGACTGCAAGCGCCGCATCGACCCGGCTGGCCAGTCGCGGCCACGGCACCAGCGGATCGGCTGCCAGGTTCGCGCAGAGGAAGTCCACGTCCCGGCGGCGCACCTCCATCTCCAGGCGCCGGGAGCCCCGAGCGGTCGACAGCTCCACATAGCGATGGGTCATGAGCACCTCCTCCGCGCGCCCGGTGAGCAGAGCGAACCAGGTGTGCAGGAAGATCGGGGCGACATCCTCGGCCGTCCGGAACGGCGAGTGCTCCGTGCGGCTCAGCGGTCCGGGGTAGTCCCCGGCCAACTCCCGGTGCAGGGAACGTCGCTGGGCGTTGGGCGTGTGCGCCACGAGTCTGGTCGCCTCCCCGACTCCGGACGAGGCGAGCACCCGGCGCGCGTTGCGTGCTCCGGACAGCGCCGCGGAATCGAGCGCCGGTCCGGGGTCCCCGGGCACGGGCAGGGCAGTCACGCACACCCGTGGCCAGCCTGTGGGGCTGAAGAAGTCATTGGGCCGTACACCACGAGTGACCAGGACGTCGTCGTTGAAGTAGACGAAGTGCTCGGCCAAGCCATCGATGCGCCACAGTGCCGACTCGATGGCGTGGGAGTTGAAGGTGGGAAGCGCGGTGGGTGCCAAGAAGTCCGCGTGCGCCACGACTCGGACAGAGTCTGGGTCCAGCCACGCGGGCGGCGCCTGCCCGGAGGTGACGAGCACGACCCTGCGCACCCATGGCATGAACTGATCGATTCCGCGGAGCACGTAGCGCAGTTCACCGAGCGTGCGGAATCGGGCATCGGTGGAGGCGTCCCGGGCCGCTGAACCTGCGGGCTTTCGGGCCAGTGCTGCCTCGCGGTCTGCTCGCCATTGCGGGTCGGCGTCATCGACCCAGGTGATGACGGCGTCGATCGGCTGGTCGAAGACCGGCTCGCGAGCGCGCGCCCTCCTCTGCTCAGTCATCGGGTCGGGCCCGCTGGCGCGCACCCGACGTTTCAGGGGCTCGATCGACTGCCGGGTCCACGCTTCCACGGTCGCCTGCACGCCAGGACGAGCCACCATGTGCGCTCCCCCTCCGACGGGTCAGCTCGTGCGGTCCACCGAGATCGTGAACGCCGCCCGGAACGTGCCCCCGCGCGGCACGACCTCCATCGGGTCCTGGCCGGAGAACGGGTCGCTGGCCGCGGTCATCGGCTCGATGCAGATGTGGTCGCGGTGCGGCGGGCCGTACAGGATGGCCCAGTCGTAGCCGAGGTCGAAGCGGATGGACATGCGCCGGCCGTTGCCTCGGATGTAGGCGGTCGTGCCGTTCTTGACGTCGGCGAACAGGTCGTCCAGCGGGCGATCACCGAGCCTGCCGATGATCGGCTCGACGGCCTCCCGCGTGCCCATGGGCAGCTTGGTGCTGTCCAAGGGGCAGCGACTGGTGAAGGGGATGTACACGTCCCACTCGTCGCGCGCGAGCCCCGGGATCGACAAGTAGGGGTGCCAGCCGAACGCGATGGGCACCTCGTCCTGGCCGGTGGCGTGGATCTCGGTGGAGAACGTCACCGACGTGTCGCGCAGGGTCATCTTCAGGTCGATCCGGTGCTCGAAGGGGAACGCCGGGAAGTCGCTGCGCTTCTGGTCGAAGTCCAGGTGCGCGGTCAGCCAGGCCTCCAGCGCGGTGGTCCGCACCTCGTCGACGACCCAGTCCTCGCTGCCCCGCAGCAGCCCATGGATCGGCTGGCCGTACGGATCGAGCCGCAGGTGCGGGATCTTCGGGTTCACGTCGATGCGGCGCACGCCGCCGCCCTCGTGGACCAGGGCGTAGGCCATCTTGCCCAACCGGTTGGCCCAGGGGGCCAGGATCGGCACCCCGAACGTGCGACCGGTCTCCAGGTAGCCGCCCAGGCCGTAGCGCTGGCCCAGCATCTCCTCGCCGTCGTGGGTCATCGAGTTGCACACCATGCCGGCGTGCGGGACGAAGGATGCCGTCACGTTGGCCGGGGAGATCAGGGTGATGACCTCGAGGTCGGGGAACTCCTCGTGCGGGGCGCGGGTGAACTCGTACACGTCTGAACCCTAGTGCCCGAGGGCCGGGGAACCCGCTCCAGCGCGCACCCCGGCGTCACGGGTCATCAGTGCACCGCCATGCCCAGGTCCTTGGCGATCAGCATCCGCTGCACCTCCGAGGTGCCCTCGCCGATCTCCAGGATCTTGGCGTCACGGTAGAACCGGCCGACCGCGGAGTCGATCATGAACCCGAAACCGCCGTGCACCTGGGTGGCCGCGCGGGCGTTGTCCATCGCGGCCTCCGAGGAGTACAGCTTGGCGATGCTGGCCTCGCGGGCGAACGGCTGGCCGGCGCTCATCAGGCCGGCGGCCTGGCGCCAGGCCAGGCGGGACAGGTGCGCGCGCACCTCCATGTCGGCGACCATGAACTGGATCGCCTGCCGGGTGCCGATCGGGGCGCCGAACGACTCCCGGGTGGCCGCGTAGGCCAGCGACTCGTCGACGCAGCCCTGCGCCAGGCCGGTGGCAAGTGCGGCGATCGCCACCCGCCCCTCGGACAGGATCGACAGGAACTGCGCGTAGCCGCGGCCACGCTGCCCGACGAGGTTGGCCAGCGGCACCCGCACGTCGGTGAAGCTCAGCTCGTGGGTGTCGGAGGCATCCCACCCGACCTTCGCGTACTTGGGCGCGACCTGGAAACCGGGCGTGCCCGCCGGAACGATGATCGCCGAGATCTCCGGCCGACCATCGGCACGGGTCCCGGTCAGTGCGGTCACGGTGACCAGGCCGGTGATCTCGGTGCCGGAGTTGGTGATGAACGACTTGGACCCGTTGATGACCCACCAGTCGCCGTCGATCACAGCAGTCGTCCGCACGCTGCCGGCATCGGACCCGCTGCCCGATTCGGTCAGGCCGAACGCCCCGAGCTGCTCGCCGGCAGCCATCGCGGGCAGCCACCGCTGCTTCTGCTCTTCGCTGCCGAAGCGCAGGATGGGCATCGCCCCCAGGGACACCCCCGCCTCGAGGGTGATCGCGATCGACGAGTCGACCCGCGCCAGCTCCTCGATCGCCACGCACAGGGCCACGTAGTCCCCGCCCATCCCGCCGTACTCCTCGGGGATCGGCAGGCCGAAGAGGCCCATCTGACCCATGCGAGCCACCAGCGGCAGCGGGAACTCCCCGCGGCGGTAGTAGTCACCGATCACCGGAGCCACCTCGTCGCGGGCGAAGCGGGCCACCACCGCGCGCAGTTCCTCGAGATCGGGGGACAGGGCCAGATCCATCGGTGCCTCCTTGTGATGCACCGCCGCGGCGGGCCGGGCGGGCAGAGTGTGCCCTCACGATATTGGATGCTGGTGAGACACTTCACTGCGAGCCCGCGATTGGTATCCACTCCGATCGGGTAGAGGCACGGACATGAGTCAGACACAGGTGGTGCAACCAGTCGTGGATGGGCACGGGCAGGGCCGGGTGGCCGGTGTCGCGCGCCGACTGGGTGCCGAGGTGGCCAAGTTCGGGACCGTGGGGGCGATCGCCTTCGTCATCGACGTGGGCCTGTTCAACGTGCTGCGGGCGGGCATCCTGGCCGACAGCCCGCTGACCGCCAAGACCATCAGCGTGCTTGTGGCCACCACGTTCGCGTTCCTGGCCAACCGGCACTGGACCTACCGGGACCGGGCCCGCACCGGCTACCGCCGCGAGTCCCTGCTGTTCTTCGCCACCAACGGTGTCGCCCTGCTGATCTCCTGGGCATGCCTGTTCACGACCCACTACCTGCTGGGCCTGGACAGCCAACTGGCCGACAACATCAGCGGCAACGTGGTCGCGGTCGGCCTGGGCACCCTGTTCCGGTTCTGGGTGTACCGCACCTGGGTGTTCCCGCAGCATGACGAGCAGCCCACGGCACCGGTGCGCGGACCGGTCACGCCCTGACCGGTCACGTGCCGAACGTCGCGCACTGAACTGCCGCGCACCGAGCCGTCAGCCGGTGCCCCCGCGGATATGCCGGACCCGCGGGGCCACGCTCGTGGCACGCACGAGCCCCAGCCCGCGCAAGGGCCGGGGCCGCATGTGCCGAAGCACGTAGTGCTCCCGGTCGACCAGAGCCTCCTCGGTGAGCGGATCGATCAGCGTCCCGCCCGGCCGGGCGATGGCTGTCAGCCGGCTGGCCAGGTTCACGGTCCCGCCGTAGAAGTCGCCCATCCGCGAGATCAGGCGTCCGGAGGCCAGCCCGATCCGCAGGCTCAGTTCGGTCATCCCCGGGGCGACCATGCCGTGCATCGCCACCGCGATCGCGACCGCATCATCTGCGCGGGGCGCGACGAACATCACCTCGTCGCCCAGGGTCTTGACCAACCGGCCGCCATGACTGGCCACGATGTCGGCCGCGCCGGTCTCGAAGGCCTGCACCATCGCGGCCAGGTCCTCCTCGTCCAGGACCCTGGCCAACCGGGTGAACCCGGCGATGTCGGCGAACCCGACCGTGGCCGTGGCCGGCTCGGGCGGGGCAGGGGCCTCGGGGTCCTCGGCCACGGAAGCCAGCCCGCGGCTCAGGACCGCGGCCAGGTGCCGCCGCCAGGCATGCACCATCAGCGACTCGAGGCCGGGCAGCACATCGGCCAGGCCCTCGGCAACCTCATCGAGGTCGATGGGCGGCTCGGACTCGGAGAGCAGGCGGGCGATGGTGTGGGCCTGCCAGTCGGCCAGCCGGGAGGCGGTCTGGCCCAGGCTGCGGACCACCTCGATGGTGGTGCCCTCGTCCAGGACGTCGTCGTCGACCCAGCGCAGCAGCAGCCGCAGGGACTCCACGTCGCGCTCGGTGAAGGCCCGCGCCCCGCCCACGTCGGCGAAGCCCATGGCCCGCCAGTACGGCCGGACCCGCTCGATGGGCACGCCGACCGCGTCCACGACCTCCGCGCGGGTGAACAGGGCCGGGCCGCCGAGGACGATCTCGGTGATCCGGTCCAGCCCGGGTCGATCCGCCGGCGCGGACACGTCAGTGCGGGTCGACGTGCGCAGCCGCGTGGGTCACGTCGCCGGCCACCACCGTGACCTGCTCGCCACCGGAGTCGACCACCAGCGCCCCGGTGGGCCCGATCCCGGCGCCGATGCCGACCAGGTCCGGCGCACCCGCGCGCGTGACGCTCAGGTGCTCGCCCAGTGAGATGCACCGCTCCCGGTAGGCGCCCAGCAGCTGGTCCAGGGACTGCGCGTCGCGCCCGACGGCGTCCCAGGCCGTGGCCCAGTGCTCGATGCGCGACAGGGCCCGGCCGATCAGTTTGGCCCGCCGCGGCCGCGGCACACCGGCCAGCGTCAGGGAGGTGGCCGCGGGCACGGGCAGGTCGGCCTCGGCCAGGTCGACGTTGATCCCGACGCCGAGCACGATGGCCCCGGTCTGCGCGTCGCGCTCGGCCAGGATGCCGCCCACCTTGCCGCCCCGTCCGCTGGGCGCGTCCTCGTCGCGGATCACGATGTCGTTGGGCCACTTCAGGCAGGCACGCACCCCGGTGACGAACTCGATCGCCTCGCAGATGGCCACGCCCGTGAGCAGCGGCAGCACGCCGAACTCGTGGTCGGGTCCGTCCGGGAGCAGCACCACGGAGAACATCGCCGACGTCCCTGACGGGGCCTCCCAGGCCCGATCCAACCGACCGCGTCCGGCGGTCTGCAGGTCGGTGACCAGCACCACCCCGCTCGGACAACCAGCGGAGGCCAGGGCGATCCCGACGCTGTTGGTCGAGGCGATCTCGGAGAAGACCGTGACGCTGCGCCAGGAGCCGCCGCCCTTGCGGATCGACTTGATCACCGCCGCGGTGCCCAGGTCCACCGGCCACTGGTCCACATAGGCCACCCCCGCGGAGCGCAGCCGCCCGTCCGGACTTGGCACGAGCGGGGCAGGCGTGGGGGCCACCGGCCCCGATGTGGTGTCGGTCACGGGGCTAAGGTACTTCACCAACAGCACTCTGGAAGAGGGATGAGATGAGCGCGAGCGCACCTGAGCCGCAGCCGACGGCGCCAGCCATCGACCTGACCACCACGGCGGGCCGGATCGCCGACCTCGAGCATCGACGCTACGAGGCGATTCTGGCCGGCAAGGCCGGCCGGGTTGCCAAGCAGCACGCCAAGGGCAAGATGACCGCCCGGGAGCGGCTGCGGCACTTCCTCGACGCCGACTCGTTCGTCGAGATGGACGAGTTGGCCAAGCACCGCTCGTATAACTTCGGCGGTCAGCGCAACCGGCCCTACGGCGACGGCGTGGTCACCGGGTACGGCACGATCGACGGCCGTTCGGTGTGCGTGTTCGCCCAGGACTTCACCGTGTTCGGCGGCTCGCTGGGCGAGGTGTTCGGCGAGAAGATCATCAAGGTCATGGACCTGGCCCTGCGCAACGGCTGGCCGATGATCGGCATCAACGACTCCGGCGGCGCACGCATCCAGGAGGGCGTGGTCTCCCTGGGCATCTACGGCGAGATCTTCCGGCGCAACGTGCACGCCTCGGGCGTGATCCCGCAGATCTCGCTGATCATGGGGCCCTGCGCCGGCGGCGCGGTCTACTCCCCGGCCATCACCGACTTCACCGTCATGGTCGACAAGACCTCGCACATGTTCATCACCGGCCCGGACGTCATCAAGACCGTCACCGGTGAGGATGTTGCCTTCGAGGAACTCGGCGGGGCCCGCACGCACAACACCAAGTCCGGGGTCGCGCACTACATGGGCCACGACGAGCACGACGCGTTGGAGTACGTGCGCGCCCTGCTGAGCTACCTGCCGAGCAACAACCTGGAGCGCGCCCCGGTGTTCGGCGAGGAGGCCGACCTCGCGGTCACCGACAACGACCTCGCCCTGGACACGCTCATCCCGGACTCCCCCAACCAGCCCTACGACATGCACCGCGCGATCGAGGCGGTCCTCGACGACCAGGAGTTCCTCGAGGTCCAGCCGCTGTTCGCGCCCAACATGGTCTGCGGGTTCGGCCGGGTCGAGGGCCACTCGGTGGGCATCGTGGCCAACCAGCCGATGCAGTTCGCCGGCACCCTGGACATCGACGCCTCCGAGAAGGCGGCCCGGTTCGTGCGCACCTGCGACGCGTTCAACGTCCCGGTCATCACGTTCGTCGACGTCCCGGGCTTCCTGCCGGGCACCTCCCAGGAGTGGGAGGGCATCATCCGCCGCGGCGCGAAGCTGATCTACGCCTACGTCGAGGCGACCGTGCCCAAGATCACCGTGATCACCCGAAAGGCCTACGGCGGCGCGTACGTGGTCATGGGCTCCAAGCACCTCGGCGGGGACATCAACATCGCCTGGCCGACCGGCCAGATCGCGGTGATGGGTGCCCAAGGTGCGGTGAGCATCCTCTACCGCAAGGAGCTGACCGCGGCCGAGGACCCGGCAGCCACCCGCGCCGAGTTGGAGGCGGAGTACAACCTGCAGCTGGCCAACCCGTACCTGGCCGGAGAGCGCGGCTACATCGACCGGGTGATCCTGCCGCACGAGACCCGGGCGCAGGTCGTGCGCGGGCTGCGGGTGCTTCGCAACAAGCGCGAGACCCTGCCGGCCAAGAAGCACGGGAACATCCCGCTGTGAGCGACCAGGAGCCGCGCGCCCATCTGCGCATCGTGCATGGGCAGCCCAGCGCGCAGGAGATCGCCGCGGTGGTGGCCGTGCTCGCCGCCGCCTCCGGCGGGCAGGAGCCCCCGCAGGCACAGCCGACCTCGCAGTGGGCGCCACCGGAACGCCTGATGCGTGTCCCGGTGCACCCCGCGGGGTGGTGGGAGTCCGCTCTGCCGCGGTGACTCGTGGTGGCGAGGGCCGGACCTCGGGGCGGCGCTGCGCGGTTGGCTAGGCTTCGCGGGTGATCTCGCAGCGGCCCTTCGCCGACGGGCGGCACACTGCCGTGTTCGTCTTCAACCGGTTGCACCCCGAAGCCGGGGACCTGACCCGGCTGTGGCTGGCCCGGCTGTGCGCGTTCGCCGAGGCGGGCTGGGCCACGCACGCGGCCCTGATCAACAAGGACGCCCAGCTCGACGCGACGGTTGCCGAGTTCGTGGCGTCCGGTCGGATGCCCGCCGACACGGTGGTGCACCACTACGCCCTGCGCGACCGGCGGATCCGGCCCTCCTGGTGGACCCCGCTGCCGCCGGGGGCCTCGATCGATCCCCGGGTCGGCGACTGGCTGGACTGGTTGACCGGCCAGATCCCCGGTGCGGTGGTGGTCGCCGACTCGCCGGCCGCCTACCCCTACCTGGCGGCCATGAGCAACCCGCTGGTGGCGCGGGTGGCGAACATCGCGGTGGCGCACCTGGCCGGCGGATCGCTGACCCTGGACCCGGTGAGCGCGCCCCTGGGCGGGCGGTTCGCCGAACGGTTGGCCGGTCACGAGCGGGCCTTCGACGCCCTGGTCACGATGACCACGGCGCAGGCGCAGGACCTGCGGGCCCGGTTCGGCGCCGACCTGTCGGTGTCGGTGCTGCCCCCGGCTGTTCCCGGGGCCGAGTCCGGGCTGCTGCCCCTGCCGACGCCCTCGGCGTCGCCACTGGCGACGACGCCAGCTGACCCCGATTCCGGGTCGCGGCCCGAGCCGGTGGGCGACCGGGCGGCTCGGATCGTGTCGGTGGGACCGCTGGATGCGGCCTCGCATCATGACGAGGTCCTCCACGCCTGTCGGCCTGCCCTGCTGGCCGACCCCGGGTTGCGCCTGGAGGTGGTCGGCCGGGGCGAGTTGACCCAGCCGCTGCTGGACCTGGTGGAGGAACTGGGCCTGACCGGCCGGGTCCAGCTCGTCGAACCCCGAGCCGACCCGATCGCGGACTTCACCGGGGCTGCGCTGACCGTCTGGGCGGGTCGCCGCGCTGCGTACCCCCTGGCGATCGCCCGATCGCTGGTCGCCGGGGTGCCGGTCGTGGCCCGCGATGTCCGCTACGGACCCGCGGAGCTGCTGAGCTCCCCTGAGCTCGGCGAGCTGGTGCGCGGCCGTACCCCCGAGGACCTGGCGGCGGCGATCGGCCGGCGCCTGGCCCGCCCGCCGACCGATCCGGGTCAGGTCCGGACCGCCGCCGATCGCGTCCTGGGCCCGTTGGCGCCCCGCTCGGTCTGGTCGCGTTGGCTGGCGCTGGCCGAGGTGCTGGCCGACCGGGCATGCGACCGGCACCATCCCTCGCTGCTCATCGAGTCGGTGTCCACGACCACCCGGGTGCTGCGCCTGCCGGGGGTGCTGGCGGACTCCGAGACGCCGCTGGAGGGGTGGTCCTGCGAACTGCCCGGCCTGGTCCAGCCGGCTGGCTGGCTGACCCGGCCGTCCGCGCCGCCGGGAGCCCCGAAGCCCGAGGACGAGGGCCTGCCGGTGCACGCGCACGCGGCCGGCCCGACCCGCGAGGTGGTGGTCGAGCTGCGGTCCAACGCGCTGGCGTTCGTTGCGGCCGACCAGGGCGCCTACCGGCTGGACTTCACCAACGGCACCGAGACCGTCCCCCTGCTCACGACCGACTTCGAGCCCCGGGTGGTGGCCTCCCGGGTGGGCAACGCCACCTTGGAGCGGCACCGGGACGGGTCGGTCTGGGTCAGCCCCCGCCAGGAGCTGCTGTTCGCCTCGAACCTCGATGGCGGGCTGTTGGTGCGGATCGCAGCGGACGGGTCCGCCAGTGACGTCACGCACGCGCTGAACTGGATCGTGGATATCGATTGGGCGGACCTGGTCGCCACCGAGGAGGGGGCGCAGTTCACCGGCGTGCTGCGCGCCACCGGGATCGCCCCGGCGCCGGACTCGACACCGGCGATCTGCGTGACCGACGTGGGCGGGTTCTCCCGGACCGTGGGGCTGCTGCACTACACCGCGCCGCCCACGCTCGAGGGCCTGGCCTGGAGCGCCCCGGTGGCCGGGGTGATCCGCAGCGACCCGCTGGTGGCCACCACCGCCCTGGCCGGGCAGGCACTGTCGCTGCACATGGGCTTCCGGGGGCTGCTGGTGCCCATCGGCGGCCTGTGGACCCACGGCCGGCGCGGCCCGCTGCCACTGTCCTGCCCACGGGGGATGGTGACCCTGCTGCCCTCGCCCGGCGGTCGGGTGCTCGCCGCACCGGGCCGGGGCTACCGGGCCCGGGTCTCGGGACTGGTGCGCTCGGCGCTCGGTGGGCTGCGCCGTGGCTGAGGCTCCGCCCGGTGCACGCCGGTCGTCGCCGGTCGTGGTGCTCGGCTCGGCCTCGCCGGCCCGGGCGACCCTGCTGCGCAGTGCGGGGATCACCCCGATCATCTGCCCCAGCACCGTCGACGAGGCCGCCCTGATCGATGCGGCCGGGGCGCTCGCCGAGGATCCGGCTGCGCTCACCCAGCTGCTGGCCACGGCCAAGGCGCGCGATGTGGCCGACCAGGTGCGCGCGGGCGGAGTCCCCGGGCTGGCTCCCGGGCTGGATCCGGCCGGCGGGTCGGGCCGGCGAGTCCTGGTCGTGGGCGCGGACTCGATGCTGTCCTTCGGCGGCCAGCTGCTGGGCAAGGCCCGCGACGCCGACGAGGTGCGCGCGCGCTGGGCGGCCATGTCGGGGCGCAGCGGGGTCCTGGTCACCGGGCACACGGTCATCGATCTGCCCGCTGGCGCGCAGGTGACGCGCACGGTGGCCACGACTGTGCACTTCGGTCGGCCGGACCCGATCGAGCTGGCGGCCTACATCGACTCCGGCGAACCGTTGGTGGTGGCCGGCTCGTGCACCATCGACGGTGTGGGCGGGCCGTTCATCGACGGGATCTCCGGGGATCACACCAACGTGATCGGCCTGGCGATGCCCACCCTGCGGGCCATGCTCGGCGCATTGGGGGTCCGGTGGACCGACTTGTGGGACCTGGCCTGAGGGTGGCCGCGAAACGGATCGGCGCCCTCCGTAGGATGACAGGCGTCCCACTGCCCGGTATCGGGCCCCGAGCGAGTCAGAGGGGTTGCGCCGCATGAAGAAGGTCCTGATCGCCAACCGCGGCGAGATCGCGATCCGGGTGGCTCGCGCCTGCCACGACGCAGGCATCGCGTCCGTGGCGGTGTATGCCGACCCCGACCGGGATGCGCTGCACGTCAAGGCCGCCGACGAAGCCTTCGCCCTGGGTGGCACCACCGCGGCCGAGACCTACCTGGTGACCGACAAGATCCTCGACGCCGCTGCGCGGGCCGGCGCCGACGCCGTGCACCCCGGGTACGGGTTCCTCTCGGAGAACGCCGACTTCGCCCAGGCGGTCATCGACGCCGGGCTGACCTGGATCGGTCCCCCGCCGGCGGCGATCCGCGGGTTGGGCGACAAGGTCTCCGCGCGGCACATCGCGGCCCGCGCCGGTGCCCCGCAGGTTCGCGGCACCGCGGAGCCGGTCACCGGTTCCGACGAGGTGGTCGCCTTCGCCGAGGAGGTCGGGCTGCCGATCGCGATCAAGGCCGCGTTCGGTGGCGGTGGCCGCGGGCTGAAGGTCGCCCGGAACATGGAGGAGATCCCCGAGCTGTACGACTCGGCCGTGCGCGAGGCGGTGGCCGCGTTCGGCCGCGGTGAGTGCTTCGTCGAGCAGTACCTCGACAGCCCCCGGCATGTGGAGACCCAGGTCCTGGCCGACAAGCACGGCAACGTCGTGGTGGTCTCCACCCGCGACTGCTCGCTGCAACGCCGGCACCAGAAGCTCGTGGAGGAGGCACCGGCGCCGTTCCTCTCGACGGATCAGATGCAGCGCCTGTACGACTCCAGCAAGGCGATCGTCCGGGAGGCCGGCTACTACGGCGCCGGCACATGCGAGTTCCTGGTCGGCAAGGACGGCACGATCTCGTTCCTCGAGGTCAACACCCGTCTGCAGGTCGAGCACCCGGTCTCCGAGGAGGTCTCGGGCATCGACCTGGTCCGCGAGCAGTTCCGGATCGCCGACGGCGAGGAGCTCGGCTACGACGACCCACCGCTTCGTGGGCACTCGATCGAGTTCCGGATCAACGGCGAGGACCCGGGCCGCAACTTCCTGCCCGCACCGGGCGCGCTGACCGTGTGGAAGCCCCCGTCCGGGCCGGGGGTCCGCGTCGACGGCGGCTTCCAGCAGGGCGATGTGATCGGTGGGAACTTCGACTCGCTGCTGGCCAAGCTGATCGTCACGGGCCGCGACCGCCAGCAGGCACTCGAGCGCTCGCGCCGAGCCCTGGCCGAGTTCGAGGTGGAGGGGATCGCCACGGCGATCACGTTCCATCGCGCGGTGGTGTCCGATCCGGCGTTCGCCCCCGCGGACCCCGATGACGCCTTCACAGTGCACACACGCTGGATCGAGACGGAGTTCGTCAACGAGATCCCTGCCTACGCGGGCGCTGCCGGCGAGCTGACCGAACCCGAGGCCCGCTCCACCGTGGTCGTGGAGGTCGGCGGCAAGCGCGTGGAGGTCAGCCTGCCCGAGGGCATCTCCATCGG